>JADHNI010000106.1 GCA_016779585.1 Pseudomonadales bacterium | reverse complement strand
ATCATCGTCACAAGGTCGATGCACCGTCAGGAACGGCGATAACCCTGGGCGAGCGTGTAGCTCGAGGTCTGGGTCGCAACCTGGAAGAGGTGGCGAGTCATGGGCGCCAGGGTCAGACCAAAGCCAGGGAACGGGAAACGATTGGTTTTCATGCGATTCGCGGTGGCGAGATCGTGGGTGAACACACGGTGATGTTTATCGCAGGGGGTGAACGGCTGGAGATTACGCACAGGGCCCAGTCCAGGACTAACTTCGCTGAAGGTGCGCTTCGGGCGGCCTCCTGGATCAAGGGCCAGCCGGCAGGACTCTACGATATGAGCGATGTGCTTGGGCTGAATAACTAACAATTGTTACGAAAATCTGATCCTGAATGCTGGACCATAAACAAGGCCTCCATTACAATGCCGCACTCAGGATGACACCCCTTTGTAAAAGAATATGAAAAGCGAGATGGAAGCCTCTTCCATCTCGCTTTTTTTCGACCTGCACTTTAGCAATAACTTGAGTCCGAAAGACTTTTATCTGACCAGATCGGAGACTGACACTTGAATAGTAGAGCAGTACTTGCACTCGAAAACGGAATAATCTTCGAGGGTACTGCTATTGGTGTTGATGGTCTTTCGGTCGGTGAGGTCGTCTTTAACACCTCGATTACGGGTTACCAGGAAATTCTCACAGATCCCTCTTACGCGAAACAGATTGTTACACTAACGCACCCACACATAGGCAATACTGGTGCCAATACCGAGGACGAGGAATCCACAGGGGTATGGGCAACCGGGCTTGTCATCAGGGATCTGCCGCTTCTCGCTTCTAACTGGCGCAGTGAACAAAGTCTCAGCGAATATCTGCAGGCGAAAAGTGTTGTCGCCATAGCTGAAATTGATACTCGCAAGCTGACCCGGATCCTTCGTGATGAAGGCTCACAGAATGGTGCGATTATTGCCGGCCCTGACCTGACTGAAGCGGACATTGAGAAAGCCCTGTCAGCAGCGAAGGAATTCACCGGCCTGAAAGGCATGGACCTCGCCAAAGAGGTTACAGTGTCTTCCAGCTGCGAGTGGAACCAGGGCAGCTGGGTTATCGGGGAAGGTTATCCCACCATTAGCGATACCGAGTTTCATGTTGTTGCGTATGACTTTGGGGTAAAGCGAAATATTCTTCGTATGCTGGTGGATCGAGGCTGCAAATTGACAGTTGTGCCTGCCCAGACACCTGCGAGCGAGGTTCTTGCGCTGTCTCCGGATGGTGTATTCCTCTCCAATGGACCCGGCGACCCGGACCCCTGCGATTATGCGATCTCGGCCATCCAGGAGATCCTCAGGACGGACATACCGGTGTTTGGTATCTGTCTTGGCCTGCAGCTGCTGGGTCTGGCAGCCGGCATGAAGACTACCAAGATGGGGCATGGCCACCATGGTGCCAACCACCCCGTGCAGAACCTTGAGGACGAGACAGTCCTGATTACCAGCCAGAACCATGGGTTCTGCCTAGATGGGTCAGCGTTGCCTGGTAACGTGCGAATCACGCATCGATCACTATTCGATAACACCATCCAGGGCATCCACCTCACCGAGGCCCCCGCGTTTGGATTTCAGGGGCACCCGGAAGCAAGCCCCGGTCCGCATGATGCCAGCCCGCTGTTTGATCATTTCATTGAGCTCATGAGGTCACGCAATGCCTAAGCGAACGGATATAGAAAGCATCCTGATTATTGGTGCTGGTCCGATCGTGATCGGCCAGGCCTGCGAATTTGACTATTCTGGTGCCCAGGCGTGTAAGGCTCTTCGTGAAGAAGGCTACCGGGTCATCCTTGTGAACTCGAATCCTGCCACGATTATGACTGATCCTGAGATGGCAGATGCGACCTACATCGAACCGGTCCACTGGAAGCATGTTGAAAACATTATTGCTAAGGAACGCCCTGACGCCATCCTGCCAACCATGGGTGGTCAGACAGGACTAAACTGCGCGTTGGATCTCGCCCGGGAAGGTATCCTTGAGAAGTACGACGTTGAGCTGATTGGCGCGACCAAAGAAGCCATCGACAAGGCAGAAGATCGTCAACAGTTTGATGTTGCCATGAAGTCCATTGGGCTTGAGACCCCGCGCAGCGCCATTGCACACTCGTTGGAAGAGGCAAAGCAGGTTCAGGCGCAGCTGGGTTTCCCGTGTGTTATCAGGCCTTCCTTTACGCTGGGTGGCTCTGGCGGTGGTATCGCCTATAACCAGGAAGACTTCGAAGAGATCTGTATTCGCGGACTTGATCTTTCCCCAACCAAGGAATTGCTGATCGACGAGTCGCTGCTGGGTTGGAAGGAATACGAGATGGAAGTTGTGCGCGACAAGAATGACAACTGCATCATCGTCTGTTCTATCGAGAACCTGGATCCCATGGGCGTACACACGGGTGACTCTATTACGATAGCGCCAGCCCAGACCCTGACGGACAAGGAATACCAGATCATGCGCAACGCCTCTCTTGAGGTGCTGCGAGAGATCGGCGTGGAAACTGGTGGTTCCAATGTCCAGTTTGCCGTGCACCCCGACACGGGTCGTCTTGTTGTTATCGAAATGAATCCAAGGGTCTCCCGTTCCTCAGCCCTGGCGTCCAAGGCAACAGGTTTTCCCATTGCCAAGGTGGCTGCAAAGCTGGCGGTGGGGTACACACTGGATGAGCTGGCCAATGAGATTACCGGTGGTGTGACCCCGGCGTCCTTTGAGCCATCAATCGATTACATTGTGACAAAAATTCCCCGATTTACGTTCGAGAAGTTCCCGCAGGCTGAGAACATCCTGACCACGCAGATGAAATCTGTGGGCGAGGTTATGGCGATTGGACGAACTTTCCAGGAATCCCTGCAGAAGGCATTGCGCGGTATGGAGATTGGCATCGACGGTTTAACGCCAATTCTTGATCCTGGAGAGACCGAGTGGCAGAGCATCCTGCGCAAGGAACTCAGAGTCCCTACCGCTGAACGACTACGCTATGTGGCAGATGCGATGCGACAGGGTTTCGAGCTTGAAGAAATTCAGGAATTAACCGGTATGGATCCGTGGTTCCTTGTTCAGTTACAGGACCTTGTTATCCAGGAAAAGAAGCTGGACGGTCGCACGCTGGATTCGCTGTCACGTGAAGAGCTGTTCCGGTTGAAGCAGAAAGGTTTTTCGGATTCGAGACTGGCGACGTTGCTGCAAGCCTCGGAACCAGATGTGCGGGCGCGTCGATTATCGCTCGGTGTCAAACCGGTTTATCGTCGAGTGGATACCTGCGCCGCCGAGTTTGCGTCTTCAACGGCGTACATGTACTCCACCTATGAAGATGAGTGCGAGGCGCTGCCCAGTGATCGCGAGAAGATCATTGTTCTCGGTGGAGGTCCCAACCGAATAGGGCAGGGTATCGAGTTTGACTATTGCTGCGTGCACGCGGCACTGGCCATGAAGGCAGATGGCTATGAGGCCATCATGATCAACTGCAACCCGGAAACCGTGTCAACGGATTACGATACGTCTGATCGACTCTATTTTGAACCGCTGACCTTTGAAGACGTGATGGCAGTGGTTGATCTTGAAAAACCCAAGGGAGTCATCGTCCAGTTCGGTGGTCAGACACCGCTCAAGCTGGCTAACCAGCTTGAAGCTGCCGGCGTCCCCATTATCGGTACACCGCCAGATGCTATTGATGAAGCGGAAGACCGGGAGCGGTTCCAGCAGCTCATCGAGAAACTTTCGTTGCGTCAACCGCCTAACCGAACGGTAAAAACACAGGAAGAAGCGCACAAGGCGGCGGAAGAAATCGGGTTCCCTCTCGTTGTCAGACCCTCCTATGTTCTGGGTGGTCGGGCCATGGAGATTGTTTACGGCCAGGACGAACTGAAATCCTATATGCGGGAGGCCGTGGAAGTCTCTGAAGACTCCCCGATCCTGCTCGACCGTTTCCTGGACCAGGCGATCGAAGTGGATATTGATGCCGTTTCTGATGGCAACCTTGTTGTGATTGGCGCTGTTATGCAGCACATCGAACAGGCAGGCATTCACTCGGGCGACTCAGCATGTTCATTGCCACCCTACAGTCTTTCAGATGAACTTCAGGCGAAAATGCGTGAACAGGTTAAGCAGATGGCGAGGGAGCTGGGCGTTATCGGACTGATGAACGTACAGCTTGCGGTTCAGGGCGACGATGTATTTGTCCTGGAAGTGAACCCCCGTGCTTCTCGAACTGTGCCGTTTGTTTCAAAGTGCATTGGCATCAGTCTTGCGAAAGTAGCGGCCCGTTGCATGGTTGGTATCAGCCTGGAAGAACAGGGTTTTACCGAAGAAATTGTCCCGGAATTTTTCAGCGTGAAAGAGGCGGTCTTCCCATTTGGCAAGTTTCCCGGGGTTGACCCGATTCTTGGCCCGGAGATGAAATCTACCGGTGAGGTGATGGGTGTCGGCATGAGTTTCGCCGAAGCCTATGGCAAAGCGCAGACCGCTGCCAGTGACACTATCCCTTCGAAGGGAAGGGCCTTCCTTAGCGTAAGGGATGCAGATAAAGATCAGCTGCCAGAGATCGCCAGGGGGTTGATTGACCTGGGCTTTGCTGTTGTTGCAACACGTGGCAGCGCAAAAGTTATTCAGGAAGCAGGCCTGGAAGTCCAGGTGGTGAACAAGGTGCTCGAGGGTCGCCCTCACATCGTCGATATGCTCAAAAACCGGGAAGTGGATTTCATTATCAATACTACAGAAGGCAAGCAGGCGATCGCAGACTCCTTCATGATTCGCCGCACCGCGCTCCAGAACAAGGTCTGTTACACGACGACCATGGCAGGTGGGCGCGCCAGCGTCGCTGCACTTAACCACGGCGAAGATACCTCTGTACATAGTTTGCAGAGCCTGAAAAACTAGTCTGCTCAGCAAACAACGATATTCCCTATGGACAAGATCCCAATGACGGCTACTGGCGAGAAGGCACTTCGCGAGGAGCTGGACAAGCTAAAAGGCCAGGAACGGCCACGAATTGTGCAGGCCATCGCCGAGGCCCGTGCGCAGGGTGACCTGCGGGAAAATGCTGAATACCAGTACGCGAAGGAAGAGCAGGGATTTATCGAAGGCAGGATTGCAGAGATCGAAGGCAAGCTCTCCAATGCCCAGATTATCGACGTCAGGGAGATTCCTGAGAGCGGTAAAGTTATTTTTGGCACCACGGTTGAGCTGATGAACCTGGATACCGACGAAGAAATTTCCTACCAGATCGTTGGTGACGATGAAGCAGATATCAAGCAAAGCAAGATTTCAGTTTATTCACCTATTGCAAGAGCGCTGATCGGCAAAGAGGTTGATGACGTTGTTGTGGTGAAGACACCTAATGGTGACGTGGAATATGAAATCTGCTCGGTAAAGCACATTTGATGGACGTCTTTTAGACGGCATTACCCATTTGTCGTTGACAGGTCACGCTGAAGGCTCATTACCAGACGTCTACAGGATGACTCTTAAAGAATATTTGACCTGAGGATGTTGGAGAGCCCGGGCTTGGGTTCCCTCGAAGGACGATACAGCAGGGCGACACCACCGATCGTCTGGACCACATCGGTTTCTTCCAGTGCGGTAAGCTTCTCGATAACCTCGAGTCGTTCCTCACGGTCTCCGACTATTTTGACCTTGATCAGTTCATGGTCGTCCAGGGCGCGGTTAAGCTCGGTCAGCACGTTTTCCGAGAGTCCATTCCCGGCAATGGTGACCACGGGTTTTAGTTGGTGTCCGATGGCGCGGAGCTTTTTCCTGAGTTTCTGGTTCATGTCGAGTCCTGAGAGAGGGGCGCGATTGTACCCACACCGCCCTGTGTTTGCGATACTCCATGCATGAAGAAATCCAAATCCAGTGCCCGATGGCTTAACGATCACGAAAACGACGAGTTCGTGCAACGGGCTCGGCGTGAAGGCTATCGTTCCCGGGCCGTCTACAAGCTTCTGGAAGTTCAGGAGAAATACCAGATCCTGAAACCGGGCTCGGTAGTGGTGGACCTGGGCGCGGCGCCCGGTGGCTGGATACAGGTAGCCAAAGCCGCGGTCGGATGTGAGGGGTTTGTTATTGGACTGGATCTTTTGGCGATTGAGCCAGTTCCGGATTGCACCTTTATCCAGGGCGATTTCACGGAAGACGTTGTGCTTGAACAGCTGATGGATGTCCTGGGGGACCGGGCTGTGGACCTTGTAATTTCAGACATGGCCCCCAATCTAAGTGGTATGAAAGACATCGATCAGCCGAGGTCCATGTACCTGGTTGAGTTGGCGGCACACTTTGCCGGACAGGTGCTGCGGCCCGGAGGCTCATTCCTTGCCAAATGTTTTGAAGGAGAGGGCATTGACGAGATTCGTGCAACAATTCGTAGTGGATTCAAGCAGTTAAATAATGTGAAGCCGAAGGCTTCCAGGGGGAAATCCCGTGAAATTTACCTGCTCGGGCGCGGCTTCAAAGCGAGCAAATCGTGACTAAAATGGTCGAATGATATGGATCTGGCGTAGAAGTATAATGAGAGGTCCTGCCGGATCGCCAGGGGTGAGCGGCACTAGAGGAAAGAGAATGAATGACATGGGTAAAAATCTGCTGCTCTGGCTGATTATTGCAGCAGTGCTGTTGACGGTATTCCAGAACTTTAATGTTCGACCGGAAACACAGGAAATCGACTATTCCACGTTCCTGGAGCTGGTGAACCAGAACCAGGTGCGCAATGTAGAAGTAGACGGCCTCACCATCCGCGGCGAACGTTATGACGGACAGCCATTCGAAACGATTCAGCCCCAGATTACGGACAGTGCCCTGATCGGCGATCTGCTCGATCATAACGTTGAGTTCAAGGGCAACCGCCCGGAGCAGCAGAGCATCTGGACGCAGTTGCTTGTTGCGAGTTTCCCGTTCCTGGTCATTATTGCCGTTTTCATGTTTTTCATGCGCCAGATGCAGGGTGGCGGTGGTGGTCGTGGTGGACCACTGACGTTTGGCAAGAGCAAGGCGAAACTGCTGGGCGAGGATCAGATCAAAACGACATTTGCCGATGTGGCAGGTGTCGACGAAGCCAAAGAAGACTTCCAGGAACTGGTCGAGTTCCTGCAGGACCCCAGCAAATTCCAGAAGCTGGGTGGCAAGATCCCCCGTGGCATCCTGATGGTTGGGCAACCGGGTACAGGTAAAACGCTGCTGGCAAAAGCGATCGCCGGTGAAGCAAAAGTGCCCTTCTTCAGTATTTCCGGTTCCGATTTCGTGGAGATGTTCGTGGGTGTTGGTGCCTCGCGGGTTCGTGACATGTTCGAGCAGGCCAAGAAACAGACGCCGTGTATCATTTTCATCGATGAGATTGATGCGGTGGGTCGCCACCGTGGTGCTGGCCTCGGTGGCGGGCATGATGAACGCGAGCAGACATTGAACCAGCTGCTGGTGGAGATGGATGGATTTGACGGTAACGAGGGGATCATTGTGATCGCTTCAACCAACCGACCCGATGTCCTCGATCCGGCGTTGCTGCGACCGGGCCGATTTGATCGCCAGGTTGTTGTACCACTGCCCGACATTCGCGGACGCGAACAAATTCTGAAAGTTCATATGCGGAAGGTGCCGCTGGGCACAGACGTTGATGCGGCGGTTATCGCGAGAGGCACGCCTGGATTCTCCGGCGCAGACCTTGCCAATCTGGTTAATGAAGCTGCTTTGTTTGCAGCCCGCCAGGACAACCGTGCCGTCACCATGGCCCAGTTCGAGCAGGCCAAAGACAAGATCATGATGGGTGCAGAACGCAAATCCATGGTCATGTCTGAGAAGGAGAAATCCAACACGGCATACCACGAAGCAGGCCACTGTATCGTGGGGTACCTGGTACCTGAGCACGATCCCAGTTACAAGGTGTCGATCATTCCGCGAGGCCGCGCGCTCGGTGTGACCATGTTCCTGCCCGAGGAAGATCGTTATTCGATGAGTAAGCGCTCGATTCACAGCCAGATCTGTTCACTCTTTGGTGGCCGGATTGCAGAAGAGCTGACGCTTGGTCCGGATGGCATTACAACGGGTGCTTCTAACGATATCGAAAGGGCGACCAAGATGGCCCGCGCGATGGTAACCAAGTGGGGTCTTTCCGAGGAACTTGGCCCTTTGATGTACGACGAGGAAGATGAGGAAGTTTTCCTGGGTATGTCCGCAGGTGCTTCCCGATCCCAGGTGTCAGGTGAAACCGCCAAGAAGATTGATGACGAGGTCCGGTCGATCATTGATGATTGCTACGCAACAGCAAAACGGTTGCTTGAGGAGAACCGTGACAAGCTGGATATGATGGCCGAGGCACTGCTGGAGTACGAGACTATC
>JADHNI010000036.1 GCA_016779585.1 Pseudomonadales bacterium | reverse complement strand
TCAGCAGGACAACTTTTACAGTCAACCAGTGGTTAGCACCCGGATACTGGCTGGTCACCACCATGAGCCCAATCGCTGCCAGCAGTAACAGTGTGTCGTTGATATGCGGCAGTATCTTCACGGGCTTCGCCTGCAGCAGCGCACTTTCCTGCATCATCCAGACGCCCCGCACAAGAAACAATACGCCAGAGATACAGACCGTGATGATGTGCAGGTAATAGAAAATTGTGTAGGTCATCCTTGGTCCTTGATCCTTAGCAGGTAGAGAATGTGATCGCCCTGGTGCAGGGTTATACCCTCAGCCTCGTCGTACCCGTTCATCATTCGATACTTCTGTAATTCGGGGTCAACCTTGTAGTAGCCAACGATATAAGAAAGGGGCGATTTCCACGGGAAAGTGGCGGCTATGTAGTCATACTCTGGGACCGTGCGCGTGGCTGTGCCATTGCTCAGCATAAGACTGAGCTGCACGTCTTTAATTGCCAGGCCCACCTGGGCAGAACCATCCGGGTAGTAGATGGCCATGGGTCGCGTGTTTTCAACACCAATGCCGCCAAGCATTTCATCGATTTCCCCCGTAATACGACCAACCGACTGGTGGGTCACGTAGACCTGGGGCTGGAACACGAACCGGTAAGGTCCGTGAGCCTCTTCAGTGACTTTGATGTTCTGGAAAACACCGTGAAAGGCGAGAACGCCGACCGCCCCCAGGATGAGAGCGGCCAGCAGGACAAGCGCTAACCTCAGACCTTGTCCCTCGGGGCCAGGCCTTTTTCAGCACGCAATTTGTTCATGCGATCTTTATCCACGTCCATCGGCTCACCCAGCTCACTTTCGTCGGCCACGCCGGCCATGTGTTTACCGGCAAGGGTGCCGTTGTACATGATCTTCTTGACCGGTGTGACGGCCAGAATGATTCGCAGCGGGGAATCCAGCAGGTTATAGAAAAACTCCTCACCGTCTTTGTTGTCAGGGTTCAGTTTTTTCGACAGGGCTTCATAGAACCATTTCTTGGTTTCATCATCCTGGTAGAACTCACCGGTTCCCTTGAACGTGATGGCGCCACCCGGCAGATCAGCCGGCGCACCGGGCGGGTAACCCATGGCACTGACGTTGACCGATACCCGGTTGTCACGACGAATAGCTGCTGTCCTGTGACGGTGTTCCGAGAATGTGATCCAGATCTTGCCGTCATGCCAGACAAACGCGTGAGTCACACCAACGGGCCAGCCGTCTTTGGTACCCCACATGAGGACACACTCCACGGAGTTGTTCATGAGTTGATCCACTTCCTCATCGGTAAACGGATAAATCGAGACCATTTCATGATCGTGAGTTTGTGCCATGTTTCCCTCCTTACTGATTAGAACAATTGTTGTAGTTGGCTACAGGTTTCGAAGCATAGCATTCCTGCATTTTCATAATACTGTATTTATATACAGTATTCGGGTAAATTTTCGCCATGGGCGTGAAAAAAAGACCAGGAGCTCCGATAAAAAGCCACGGGATGCTCAACAAGGGCCGCGGCGCGCTATCTAATCCCGACAATCGGTTTCATGGCCGAACGACTGAAAAGTTCTTCGACGGATGGGATATCCCGGAAGATGAACCCGGCCGGCCTCTAACCCGAATCATCGAAGAACAGTGCAAAACCATCATTAGCACAAATCGATCACCGGATATCCCCTTCGATGCCTCCATCAACCCCTACCGCGGCTGTGAACACGGCTGTATCTACTGCTACGCGCGGCCAACACACGCTTACTGGGACCTGTCGCCCGGCCTCGATTTCGAGACGCAGATCATCAGCAAACCCAATGCCGCGGAGTTGCTGCGTAAGAAACTCTCCAGCCCACGGTACAAACCCAGTCCCATCTCAATAGGCGCCAATACCGACCCTTACCAGCCTGCGGAAGCTCAACTGGGTATCACAAGAAGCATCATAGAGGTGCTCTCAGAGTTCGAGCATCCCTTCTCTGTGATTACCAAGAGCAACCTGATCCTGAGGGACCTGGACCTCTTGGCACCCATGGCGGAAAAGAAACTGTTCAGCGCTGCTGTCAGTGTCACGACCCTGGACAACAGCCTGAAGCGAGTTCTGGAACCGAGAACTCCCAGGGGTCTGGTGAGGCTGGATGCCATCCGGCAGCTGAGTGAGGCCGGTATCCATGTAACACTTCTGGCAGCTCCGATGATCCCCTACATCAACGACAGCGAGCTGGAGGCAATTCTGAAGCAGGGCAGAGAAGCCGGAGCTTCAACTGCGAGATACATCCTGCTGCGCCTGCCGCTCGAGATCAGCGATATGTTCCAGGAGTGGCTGATCGAACACTTCCCCGATCGGGCTCAAAAAGTCATGAACATCATTCGGCAAAGCCGTGGTGGCAGGGACTACCGAAGTGTTTTCGGTGAACGTATGGTAGGCACGGGCGAGTTTGCCATGCTCCTGCACAATCGCTGGCGGGTTGCCAGCAAAAAGCTGGGGTTCGAAGAAGACTTCCGATTCAAACTGGATACCACGCGGTTCAGACAAAGCAACGAGCAACTCAGCCTGTTTTGAACCCCTCAGGTTTCAGCACCAGCACACTGCTATCAACATGACCCAGTATCTTTTCCGCGGTGTTCCCGACAACCAGGCCGGGTATACCTGAGCGTGCAACACTACCCATCACCAGAAGGTCAACATCATGTCGCTCCACGAAGCCCGCAATAGCTTTATGTGGCGTTCCTTTAAGCAGGTGCTCCTGTATCGAAACAGCATCCTGCCTCTCAACCATCTGGGTAAGCCGCTTCTCGGCATCCTCTTTGAACGAGCGCTCCATCACCTGGTACTCATGCCGCAGTTTACCCTTCGGCAACCTGGGCAGGCTCTCCAGCACATGAACCGCGTGCAGTTCCGCATCTTCTCCCCGTGAGATGACATAACCCGCCTCCAGGAGATCCGAATTTAACTGCAGGGCTTCCCTGGATTCAGCCATAGGGTCCACAGCGACCAGCACCGCCCGCCAGCGCTTGCGGCGAAGCGGTTTTAGAATCAATACCGGTTTCGGTGAGTGGTGCATCAATCTCAGGTCATTGCTGCCAAACACTGCATCATGGATGGCATTGTGCGGATTGACGCACTTTACGATGAGGTCAAAGCTATCACGCACCGCACGGCTGATCACTTCAATATAGTCCTTACCTGTCTCAACGACCTTTCGCACCTTAACTTTTCTGTCAGGCGCATCTGTAATTCTTGCGATCAGGCTATCAAGCTCAAGGCCACAGTCACGAATCAGCGTATTCTGGATCTTCCTGGCAGCCGCACGGTGCCTGGGGTCATCCGTCGCGACATCAGCAACCACACTCATCACAACCAGCTCAGCCCCGTGATGTTTGGCCAGGCCATAAGCACGACGAATCGCCGCAATCTCCCCTTTGGCGCCCTCGGCAAAGAAAAGAATCTTGTTAAGCTCCTTCACCGCTCGACGTTCTCCGCGACAGCTACCTCTACCAGGGGGTCGGCTGCAAGCGGGTAATCCCGAAGCAGGTCACGAAACGCTTCGAGGAGCGCTGCGGACGCACGACCAACATGCATATAATCACCCGGGCGTATCGTGTGTCGCCTCTGAACACTGCCGTCCCAGAGAATCTCGTTCGAGCCCGCAGCCCGAACTTCAACCACGACACGCGCCATAAAGGTAGCTTCGCCGCCCTGGTCAATACTCCGATCGAACTCGTCAGCACCTGAAACAGACTCCCGGGTTTCCTGGACAAGGCGCAGTGTTACCTCGGCCTCACCATCTTCCGGGACAGGTTGAACGCCTCGTTCCGCCATGGCGACACTGAAGTTACTCACCACGATGGGGCCAAGGAATGCCGGCATGTCTTCTGTCACCACGTGAAATGTGCGAAAAGGGAGAGAGTTCTCGGGCTGTCCATGCGTCACACTGATACCAAGATAACTGGTGGCACAACCGGTCACCACCAACAACAGCGAGACAATCAGGATTCGAAAGGTCACAGGGAACTCCAATTCATTTTGGGTGTTTAGGCATTCTTGCTGACGAGCATCGTTACCGAATTGACCCGAGTCAACTATCGCTCATAATGTGCGCATGACTTCTGGTGAGATCAGTTTCCTGGGCAACTTCCTCGATCCCGAGCAGGAAAAGCGATACCGCGCCCACACGCTGGGTTGGGATCGACAACTAACCATCATCTTTTCCGCCATCGCCTTCTTTGCAGCTATAGCGTTTGCGGCAAACGATTTCGCCGGGGCTTCCGTCGACTCAGGCTCCTTGATCACGCGGTTTATCATTGCGGCGGTGGCGATGACCTCGCTGCTTCTTTCTCACTTTGTCGGAACCCAACCCGTCGTATACCTTTCCCTGTCGCTGCTCGCGATCACGGTGGCCGCACTGAATACTTTTATAGCACTCTCCAGGCCGCCCGATTACCTGCTGCACCTGGGTATGGATGCACTGATCATCGTCGCGTTGTACATACTTATGCCAACAATACGCCTGCAACTCCTGTTTGCCGTGGTGTTTACGCCCACGCTGATCCACCTCTACACGACCCACAACCAGCCAGTGTACGAGATGGCTGAGTTGACACCACCGCTGACACTGGTGCTCGCCAACCTTATCGGCCTGGGCGTCTCCCTGCTCTATAACCATACGCGGCACCGGCTGTTCGCCCAGTTGGAGGCGCTGCAGCAGGCCAGGGCAAGCGTTTCTGAGCTGTCCCAGCTCGTTCCCATGTGCGCCAGCTGCAAGAACATCCGCAATGATGCCGGTTTCTGGGAGCGCGTGGAGATTTACATGAAGGAAATTTCAGGTACACAGGCCACCCATGGGCTCTGTCCCACCTGCTCTGACAGGATTTTGGGCGAATCCGGTTTGAGTTCCAGTTGATCGAGGTCAAGAACCCAAAAACGCGCTTGTCATACACTGAGATCACACTTGATAGTTCAGGAGAAGAGCGTGACCAGAATACTAGCCGTCATCGATCCTCGCGATACCGTGCATCACGCGCTGGACCGTTGCAAAGAACAACCCCCTGAGGCCGATCTCGATATCATGGCCGCCGTGTTTGTCGAACACGACACCGCAGAGAATTTCGCCAAGAATTACGCTGCGCAATCCGAATGGCTGCGGGAACAGGTAACCCCGTATATCGCTGAGGGTTACAAAATCACCACCGAAGTGGTGCCGTTTGAAAAACTTTACGAAGCTGTCATCGAAACGGCGGCAAAACACCAGGCGGACTTTGTCGTAAAGCCCATGCGGCAGCACTCACTGTTTGAAACGGTGGTCAGAACCACAACAGACTGGAACCTGATTCGACACTGTCCTTACCCGCTGCTACTGGTCAGCGATCAGGACAGCATTCGAAACAAGCCCGTTCTGGCTGCTATTGATGTCTGCAGCGGCGATGAAAACCATGAGGCATTGAATACCGTGGTGCTGGAATCTGCGCGGCGACTTTCCAGTGTGCTCGATAGCCCGACACACACCGTGAACTCCTGGCGCACACCCACTCAGATGATGGCAGTTGGTTCAATTGACACGACACCCTACCCGTCTCCGGAAAATCTTCGCAAAGAACACGAGGAAGCGCTTCACAAGGTGACTAAAGAGCTGACCATCGCGAAGAACCACCTGGGCGAAGGATCTCCAACCTATGCGATCAACCAGGTCGCAAAAGAAATAGCTGCCGGTGTCATCGTGCTTGGCACTGTTGCTCGGAAAGGGATCAGCGGCGCCCTGATCGGCAACACCGCAGAGGGTGTGCTCGAATCCGCCAACTGCGACGTGATGGTTTGTAAACAGCCCTGAGCCGGGGTGTATAAAGCCCTGAGCCGGGGTGTATAAACAGCCCGAATAAGCCTGCCCGCGGGGTCGGGCACCCTGAGATTCAACAAAACCGTCCGATCCCGCACTTTTTTTCTTTTTTGCCAAACTTTTTCCAGACCTCTACCGTCTATATAGGCAAGTAGTCGGGCTGGACCCCCCATGGAAGTCATCGGGTTTCGTCGGAAAAGCGACGAACAACTCATCAAACAGGCGCTGGAAGGCTCCGAAGGTGCGTGGCTGGCGCTGGTCAAGCGTTACGAGACTCGCCTTTACAACCACGCACTGCGGATGGTGGGCAACTCGGATGATGCCCTGGACCTGCTGCAGGACCTGTTCCTGTCTGTATACCGCAACCTGGGTAACTTCAGGGGTGACGCTCCCTTCCCTGCCTGGCTGTTCCGGATCGCCACTTTCCGGTGTACGGATCACCTGCGCAAGAGAAAAGCGCAGTTCAGCGAATACGAAGAGCTTCAGGATGACAACCGCGGCAGCAATCCGGCAACCGGCTATGAAGATGTGCGTTCCAACGGTGACATTGTGCGCCTCCTGGGAAGCCTGCCGAACGAGCAGCGACAGGTGATTGAACTGAAATTCTTCCAGAATTTCACATTTGATGAGATCGCGGCACAGCTCGGCATCACCTCAAACACAGCCAAGTCGCGACTATACGCGGCACTAAAGAAACTCAGGGGAACAGACGAAGCGGGCGCACTGGCCTGCTGAATGGAGAGATTGTTATGCAATCAACAGAAATGAACTGCGAGAAGTGCCAGGACCTGCTCTTTGATTTTCATGAAGGCAAGCTGGCGCCGGAACTGGCAATCAGTGTCGATGAACACCTGAAGTCATGCAACGACTGCAATGAGGTCCTGAACGACATCTGGCAAATGGGACTGGTCGCGACTCGCTGGCAGGACCAGGCGCCAGGGAACTATGACCGAAGCACCACCGGCAACCTGCACAGGCAGGGCTGGCGGTTCCCTGAAGTGTTCGCAACTGCGGCCTCTATCCTGGCAATTGTGCTTGTGCTGACAGATGCGAGCCTGGATACCAGTAACGGTGTTGCGCTGCGGTTTGGGGCAGACAACTACCTGACCGAACAGACTTTCGCGAGCTACCAGGCACAGCAGGCGGAAAAGTGGGACGAACAGTTTGACCAGCTTTCAGCCAGGCAGGTCGCCAGCGATCAGCTGGTGTTGCGATCAGTGCTGCAGGCCAGCCGTGAAGAACGCAGGGAAGAACTGACAACCCTGGTCAGTTACTGGACTGCCACCCAGGCACAACAGGTCAGGGAAACAGAAGAGAACCTGCGATACCTGCTGGCAAGCCAGGCAGAGGACGAGAAAGACATTCAGCAACTATCCAATGCGTTTCACCAGATCAGTGTGAACCGCGGCAAAAACATGTAAGGAACATGACATGAGTATTCAAACCAGGATCAGAAAACACAACCTGCTGCCAAAGCTGTTGGCTGTGGTCACCGTATCAAGCATCGCCCTGCACAGCTTTGCTGCACCCGACTATGAGCGCATGCGCAAAGACATCAACATCATGATCGGTATCGTGAAGTCAGCTTTCGAGAATGATGAAGACTGCAACTCATGCCAGGTACAGATTACCGGCCACTACCTGGCAGACCAGGGCGTGGTGTTTAACGTCACACCCGCATCACGCGGTTATGCCTATGCATTTAAAACCAATGACTTTGAAGAGAACGTGGAAGTCTTCGCCGAGGGTATGGCAGCCATTCCTCTCGTTGTAGAAGACATCCTGGCAAGCGTGGAAATGGGTCTCGCCAATGACAGCTTCTCGGCGATCACCATCGATACGGATGGCGACTGGTCAGAGCAAAGCCGCATCGCCCGACAGGCACTCAGGGAGGCCCGTGCGGAGTTACGTGAGGCCAATCGCGAATTGCGAGAGATTGAAATAGAAGCAATCCACGCAGAACAGGAAGAAATTAATGAACTGGAAGCCAGGGAAGCAGAGGTGCTTCAGGAAATGGAACGCCTTGCCCGCCAGGAGGAGAAAATCCAGGAAGATATTGCTAGCCAGGTTGAAGCCAAGCGCAATGAAATCGAGAAGAAGCGTGCGAAGCGCATGGAAGCAAAACGACAGCAGTTCGAGGATATGGAAACCCTGGTGTTAAATACCTTCTGCGACTACAGCAGCACCATGAGGAGCCTGCCCCGGAATGAGCGGGTCAGCGTAATCGTGAGTAAGGGTGAGGATCAATCGAATATCTATGTCTTTGAACAGTCAGAACTTGCTGACTGTGATTCTTCAAAGACAGACGTCAGGGACCACGCCCTGAGCTACGCGTTCTAGCTTTCGGCGGGTCGTGATGGCGATGGCAGGAAGGCCATCGCCACCATGCAGGGCAAAAGCAATAACGCAAAGGTCCAGAAGGCCGCATCGTAGGACTGTGTCAGGTCATACATCCAGCCAGAGAAGATAGAACCAAAACTGCCAATCATCAGGAATAATTGTACCAGGCCAAGTACCCGACCAAAGGAAAACGTCCCAAATCGACTCGCGTACATGATAGCCATCATTGGCATGACACCACCGGTTGCAAAACCCTGAAGCGCTGCAGCGGTCATCAGGGCAGTCCTGTCTGGATTTCCCTGGTAAAAATAGAGTGCCATCAACAGCAGGCCGCTCATAAACCAGTAGAGGTAACGGTGATCCATGCGATCACCGAGACTACCGAACACAAACTTACCGATAATCATGGAAATGGAAGCCAGAGCAATCAGTTGGGCGGCCAGCGTCTGTGTCATGCCGAGATCTGCCGCATAAGCCCCGATGTTGAACTGCACACCGCCGAACGCTGCGTTGATCGGGATAAGACCAACTACTGGTATCCAGAAGTTTCTTGTGGAAAGTATCTCGCGCGCACCCCAGGCCCTGGCATCGAGGTGGTTACTGTTTGAACCCGAGAATTCCTGCATTGGCGGTTCCCGGCGAAGTGCCCAGAGATTCAAAGGCAGGATGACCACAGCCACCATCAACCCGAGGTAAAGCATCGCATCCTGCCAGCCCAGCCCCTCAATCAGCCTGTTGGTCAAGAGTGGAATGGTAAGCCCACCCAGGGAAGTTCCCATTGCAGATATACCTATTGCCAGACCTCGTTTCTCGGTGAACCATTTGCTGACCATGATCTGCGAAGCCAGTGTGCCGCATAACATCATGCCAACCGGTAGAAACGTCACATGCAGCAGGACAATCTGCCAGAATGCGGTTGCCTGGGAGACGAGGCACAATCCGGTCGCGGTACAGATCCCACCCAGGGCAACCAGGTATCGCATCGGGTAACTGTCCATCATGCGTCCAACAACCGGGCTGAGTAGCCCCATAGATACCTGGAAAGCAAAAATGGCGAGCATCGCTTCACTTCGCCTGATGCCAAAGCTCTCGAGCCAGGGCACAACAAACAGAGCGAAACTGTAAATCATGACGCCCATTGCAAGCGCCTGGTTAACCAGGGTTACACCAACAATGTACCAGCGATACTGCGGCATCAGGATTCAGGGGTGACTACAGATGGGACCGCGAGCATAGCACAGAGGTCAGTTGGTCATTGCCGGCAAGTTTGCTAGAGTCGGCGCCTTCACCAGCTAGAGAGAGACGAACATGCGAAGCCTCTGGGTCAAGATTCACCTCTACATTGCATCATTCTTTTTGCCTACCCTGCTCCTGATGGCTATCTCCGGCGGCCTCTACCTGAATGGCATCAAAGGTAGCGTCGAGACATCAGCAGTGGAGATCAAAAATCCGGTAACGATTGATCCGGACTCTCCGGATCTGAAACAGGATATTGATGGCTTGCTGCAGTCCAATGGTATTGTTCATAACTTCGAATATGTAAAGGTTTCAGGTTCAACACTCACCACCCGACCCACTTCCCGCGATTATTACAGCGTCGATGCTTCAGCTGAGGTCCCTGTCGTTAAACTCCACAAACCCGACCTGGCGAAACGCCTGGTTGAATTGCACAAGGGACATGGGCCCGGACTGTTCAAGACGATCCAGAAAGTTATGGCCGTCGGACTTGTTATCATCCTCCTGAGCGGATTCTGGCTGGGCATATCCTCGAATGCGCTGCGCGGTCCGACCGTGATGACGACGATCGCAGGCCTACTGGTCGCACTGGCGGCCGGGCTGATGTAAATTTATGAGAATCATTCTCATTAATGTATTGATAACGATTCTCATTTAGGATATTTTCGCGACCTGTACTGCTATTAGGCGTGAAATATGAAGTTCGTCCTCCCTGTATCGGTCCTGCTCCTGGCCAGCACCCTGTCGTCTGCCGCCTTCGCAGGCGACGGCACTTTCCTGGAAGAAATCACAATCGTTGGTGAACGTGACAAGGAGCACCAGGTTACCGGCGCTGCACAATACATTGGCGCTGCACAACTGGAACAGCAGTCGTACTCGGATATACACAGAATCCTTCGACAGGCACCTGGCGTGTCACTCCAGGTGGAAGATGGATATGGCCTGAGACCGAACATCAGCATACGGGGTGTCGCGACGGAAAGAAGCAGCCGAATTACCCTGCTCGAAGACAATGTCCTGATTGCACCCGCACCTTACTCTGCGCCATCCGCCTACTACTTTCCTACCATGGGACGTATGAATGCGGTTGAAATCCTCAAGGGTCCGGCAGCCATCACCCAGGGGCCGTACACCATCGGCGGCGCCATGAATATGATCTCTACGCCGATTCCCCAGAGTACAGCAGGTTCACTGCTGGCCGAGGCTGGAGAAGACAGCACCTATCGCGTTCATGCCAGGTACGGGGGCACCAGTGAAAACGGTTTCGGATTCCTGGTCGAGACTCACCAGTGGCAGTCTGATGGCTACCAGGAAGTCGATCGCAGCGATTCCGATACCGGGCTCGATATCGAGGACTACACGGTAAAACTCGGTTACACCAATGATCGACACAGTATCGAGCTGAAGCTTCAGTATGCCGAACAGGATTCCGAGCAAAGCTACCTGGGACTGACTGACGCAGACTTTAACGACGATGCGTTTCGTCGATACGGGCTGTCCGCGCTGGACAACATCCATACCGAACATGAGCAGCAGATTCTCAGGTATCGATTCGAGATCAGCGACACCATGGCTTTTACTGCTACTGCCTACAACAACGAACACGAGCGCGACTGGTTTAAAACGGAAGGTATCGATTTCGACGGCAGCAGCAGCGCTGAGGAATTTTCCAGCACCAGTTGGTCCAACGTGGTTCGGTCAATCAATCTCGGTGAGTCGCTCGACGGCATTTCTCCTGAACAGATGCAGGCAATCATGGATGGTGAGATCGACACACCGGTCGGCAGCATCCAGGTGCGTTCAAATTCGCGAGCATACTTCTCACGTGGAGTTCAGTTCGCTTTGGACTGGCAACTGGAAACAGGTGATCTGAGACACGATATCGAAATCGGACTACGTTTCCACGAAGATGAGGAAGACAGGCTGCAACGCAACAGTAATTACCACCAGGAAAACGGCCAACTGGTTCTGGACGATCTCGGCCTGCTTGGCAACGCCGGTAATCGGGTCCAGGAAGCTGAAGCAATGGCATTTCATATCTATGATCGCATCGAGTTCGGCAACTGGGTCCTGACTCCTGGCCTGCGCTATGAAGATATCGAGCAGAAACGCACGCGCTGGGAAATAAGACCGGGTAGAACAACAAACCCGGCTTCCAGAGACGACAGCAACATCCGTGATAGCCGGAGCAACGACACGGAAGTCTGGTTACCCGGTATGGGTATCCTTTACAGCCTATCTGAGCGCACTACCCTCATCGCCGGCGTGCACAAAGGGTTCAGCGCACCAAGTAACGCCCCCGACGTGGATGAAGAAGAGGCAATCAACTACGAACTGGGTTTGCGCTTCAACGATGATCAACTCTCTATCGAAGCTATCTATTTCCTGAGCGACTATGACAATGTTCTGGGCGAATGCACCGCATCTTTTGGATCGGACTGCACCATTGGTGATGCTTTTAATGGTGACGCCGCAACGGTACAGGGCATAGAACTGATGCTGGCCACTGATCTCGCAACCGGCAGGGCCTACAGTATTCCGCTCACTTTTAACTACAGCTGGATCGACAGCGAATTCGATTCGGATATCGCGGATACCGACTTTTTTGGCGACGTCAGCAAGGGAGACCCCATCCCCTACATTCCCGAGCAGCAGTACAACCTCAGCCTGGGATACGAACGTGATAAATGGTCAGGGTTCGTCAATGTAAACTACGTCGACGAGGTCTGTGTCAGGGCCAGTTGTGGCGCATTCGAGAAGACAGACGATGCGCTTACCATCGATCTCTCAGCTCATTACGCGTTTACGAGCGCGATCGATCTCTACGCCAAGGTTGAAAATGTGACCGGCGAAGAAGACATCATGGGACGCCAACCTTACGGTGCGAGACCCAACAAGGACCGTACTGCTACACTGGGCGTTCGAATCGACTTCTAGATCGCTCTATGTCCCTAAAAGTTATCGGCGCCGGTTTCGGAAGAACCGGCACATACTCCCTTAAACATGCACTGGAACAGCTCGGTTTCAA
Source organism: Pseudomonadales bacterium (assembly GCA_016779585.1). Classification (GTDB taxonomy): domain Bacteria; phylum Pseudomonadota; class Gammaproteobacteria; order Pseudomonadales; family Azotimanducaceae; genus UBA9659. Next base: position 25,281 of record JADHNI010000036.1, on the reverse strand, counting down.
CAAGTGTTATCACATGTGGGAAGTGGCGGAAGGTCATCACGCAATCTGGTCTGATGCCCATCACGGCAGACCCGTGGACTGGGATTCTCTCTTCGAGGGCTTCCAGGCAACTCTCGACTTTCCTTCCTGTAATTTCTGGCGCGAGCAGGCTGCTCATTTTCCAGAAGCGAAAATCCTGCTTTCACTGCGCGACCCGGACAGCTGGTATGACAGTGTGATGAACACCATTTACCCGGCATCGCGGGCTTCACTGGAGTCTGATGATCCGAACATGAAACAGTTCGGTGAATGGTTGTTTGACCTGATCTGGCGACGGGTATTCGATGATCGCATGGATGACCGGGCACATGTGATTGCAAGATTTAATGAGCACAACCAGGCGGTCATCAATGAGGTCGAGCCGGAACGCCTGCTGGTATTCGAGGCCAAAGATGGCTGGGAACCCCTCTGTAAGTTTCTCGAGGTTCCCGAACCGGAAGATCCTTACCCGCGGATGAATACCACGGAAGAGTTCAAGCGCACCAGGGTTTAGCTCGCCGCAACGGCTGAAGGCTCTTTACATCCGTCTACTGAACGGCGTTACCCGCTAACCTTGAACAGGTCCCAATCAGGCCGATCCAACTTTTGACACGGCTGAAGGCTCTTCGTTTTCTGCCCGAGCACTGGGTGTTGCGCGACTGAACACAAGCGCCGAGTCTGCAATAGGCTGCTTTCTTACCATCTTCTTGTCAGCGGCAAAGTCCTGGGTGTTACGCCAGGGCCCTTCACCCTGTTTCGGGAAGAGATGCATGGAACGAGTCATGTAGCCAGCCGGGAAATCATCGATCCAGGGACGCACTTCCATACCCTGGTCCTCATCACGCAACGTGGGCGTTACCGTGTTTACCCCGATGTCGTTCATGTAGTTCAGCAGCCTGCAGACGTATTCCGACGTCAGGTCGGCACGCAGCGTCCAGCTGGCGTTGATGTAACCGAAGGTCTGCGCCATGTTGGGAATACCGGAATACATCATGCCCTTGTAGCTGAATGTATCTGCCGGGTCGATGACTTTTCCGTCAACGCTGAACTCTACCCCGGATAAAACAATAAGCTTGAGTCCGGTAGCGGTAACAATAATGTCCGCCGGAAGTACTTCACCATTCTGCAGCTTCAGTCCTTCCTTAACAAAAGAATCAATCTGCTCGGTGCGCACCTCAACATCGCCGCGATTGATGGCCTTGTAGAGGTCCCCGTTGGGAATCAGGCAAAGGCGCTGGTCCCAGGGATTGTAGGACGGTGTGAAATGTTTCTCCGTCAGCTCCTCACCGATCGCAGCGCGCACGCCATCGAGAAGCTTCTTCTTGACCCAGCCAGGCGCTACACGGGTTCGACGGTAGAAGTAGCCCTGGAGCTGGGTGTTCTTGAATCGCGTTACGGCATAAGCCCAGCTGTCGGGAAGCCACTTGCGCAGGAAATTGGCGATCTTGTCCTGGTCAGGGCGTGAGACAACATAGGTTGGCGAACGCTGCACCATGGTGACATGGGCACCTCGATCCGCCATGTTCGGCACCAGCGTCATCGCTGTTGCACCACTGCCAATCACAACAACCTTCTTGCCGTTATAATCGAGGTCTTCCGGCCAGAACTGCGGATGGACAATCTGACCTTCGAACGCATCCATCTCGAAGCCCGGGTCGTGCGGTTCCTCGTAGTTGTAGTAACCACCACACATGCTGATGAAACCGCAGGTCATCTGCTCGCTGGATCCGTCGCTCTTCTCAATCGTCAGCAGCCACTTTGCATCGCTGGAAGACCACTCCGCTTTTTTGACCTTGCAGCCTAGCTGTATACTGTTTCGCAGGCCATATTCGTCGGTGGTTTCGTTGACGTAATTCAGGATGTTCGGGCCGTCCGCGATGGACTTGGCTTCAGTCCAGGGTTTGAAGGCAAATCCCAGCGTGTGCATGTCAGAGTCAGATCGGATACCCGGATAGCGGAACAGGTCCCAGGTGCCTCCGACCGCATCGCGAGCCTCAAGAATCGTGAATGTCTTCTCCGGGCACATCTTCTGCAGATGCACGGCGGCACTGATACCTGAGATACCCGCACCTACAATGACTACGTCGTGATGGTTCATACTGGCTTTGATTGAATGTTTAAGAACGCGAATTGTAGCGTTTTCCGCACCTCGACTCCCGCGCTGTATCGCGCCGGATCAACGGGCTTTATAAATCAGGCCAGCCCCAACACTGCCAGGTCGGAAGCGGACCCTACAGTAACTCCCAGGTGCTTGATCAATCCATCTTCAACACCATAGACAAAACCATGCACGTCAAGTTCCTGGCCGCGGTCCCACACGTCACCAATGACATTGGTTGAACACAGGGAACGCACCTGGTCGATGACATTCAGCTCGCACAGGCGCCTGGCAGCGTCTTCAGGCGCAAGCTGCTCAAGTTCTGCCTTGTTGCGCTGGTAAAGCGCGCGAATTGGGGAAAGCCAGGTGTCGACGATTCCAACCGTTGTGTTATCCATCGCAGCTTTCACACCCGCGCATCCATAGTGTCCGCAGACGATAATGTGGCGAACCTTGATCCGGGTGATCGCAAACTCCACCACGCTCATGCAATTGATGTCAGTTTGCAGAACCACATTTGCAACATTGCGGTGAACAAACACTTCTCCAGGCATCAGTCCGGTAATCTGGTTTGCCGGCACCCGGCTGTCTGAACATCCTATCCACAGGAATCTTGGCTTTTGTTGCTCTGCAAGGCGCTGGAAGAATCCCGGGTCATTTTCCTCCACGGAGGCCGCCCAATCCTTATTTTTTTGCAGCAGCGCCGCAATCTCTTCGTTCATTCATACTTCCGGAAATCGACTGAACATAGGTTACCACCTGCACATGATTTTTTGCCCGCATAATGAGACAGTTAATGCATAACAATAAAATCGGAGCAGCTCATGAGACTCTTTACGATCTTCACTTTCATGTTATTCCTTTGCGCCTGCACAGATCCGGTGATTGGCGTCCCAGGCGGTAAACTCAAAGGAGAAGAAATCAAAGCACCGGATAGCTGGAGCTCTGTACCTGATGTTGTGCAATTGGAGATGCGACCTGATGATCCCTACTCTATTAATATCTGGGCAGCGGTAGCCAACGACACTCTCTATATCGCGACACTCGACGCGAAGTGGCTCAATTTTATCCGCGAAGACAACCGCGTTCGCGTCCGCATGGATCGAAAGATTTACCGGCTTGCGGCGAGTGAAGTCACCGGCGAGGAAGAGAAACTTGCTGTTGGTGAAGCCTACACAGACAAGTACGACTACGAGATGTCACCGGAAGATCTCACTGTGGCAAACGTATTTAGACTCACACCCAGATAACCGGAGAAGAAAACATGAAAAAGCTACTGAACCTTTTGCTGCTCCTACCCATGACACTATTTGCTGATGATCACTGCAAGGTTTCCGAGTGGGGTCCGGATGACCAGGCAGGCGCCGCTAATCGCATTACCCCAATGAGTGTGCTCGCCGCCTCACAGCTGATTAAGACAGGTAAAACCTACTCACTCGGTATCGTAATCGACCACACAACCCCTGCTTTCCCTCCAAGGGGCTTGTCACTCACCGTTGTGCAACCCAACCAGCAGGAGGGTGCAAGGCCTTTCCACAACATGACCTACAACGATGACATTTTTACCGGTTGGCTGGGCATTGGTTCACAGATCGATGGGCTGGGCCACCTGGGTGAAAATGGCATGTACTACAACTGCAACGAGGCAAAAGACTTCTCGGCTATCGGTGGCCTGACCAAACTAGGGATTGAACAGGTGCCCCCCATTGTGGCTCGCGGCATTGTGCTGGACATGGCAGGGCACTTCGGTGTCGAGCACATGGACGCCGGCCAGACCTTCAGTGTCGAAGACGTTAAGGCAGTGGAGAAAAAACAGGGTACGCCGATTCGCGAGGGTGATGTTGTACTGTTCCATACGGGATGGACAGACGCCAAGCTCAAACAGGAGCCCGTTGCCTGGGCATCCGGTGAGCCGGGGCAGTCTGAGGAAGTCGCTGATTACGTCGCCAGCAAGAGGGTTGTAGCGGTCGGAGCCGACACCTGGGGGCTGGATGTTGTACCTTCACAGGTTGAGGAACGACCGTTCTATGGTCACAAGGTATACCTCAAGGAAAACGGTATCTACATCTTTGAAACCATGAACACCGGTCCGCTGGTTCGCGACGGGGCATATGAATTCATGTTTGTACTGGGGCAGGCTAAAGTTCGCGGCGCGGTTCAGATGATCATCAACCCGATTGCGATTCGATAGCAGACAGGTGCGGCACTCTCATGTGCAGCAGGTGACAGACAAACAGTGAGATCGCGACAATCAGCAATGTGACAAAGCAGAACTGCATCGCACTGCCAATATCGCCTTTCATGTCAACAATCATGCTGCTCACAAACGGTGCGAGCGTTGAACCAAAGCCGCTCATCAACTGCAGGTAAACCACATTCTTGTGTGACGGGCTTTCAACAAAAGAAAGGCCAAAGGCGACGTACGAATTGTAGGTTGCCGACACTGAAAGCCCGTAACCGTATGCCAGCAATAACACCATGGTCGTAGACTTCGTCACACTGAGGGCGAAAACAGACAGCATGGAAATCACCACAAACCCATACAACAGATACTTCACATCAATTCTGGATGCCGCCCAGGTACCCAGGAGCGAACCGATAAATGCTGCGGTAAATACATTAGCCATGAATTGTCCGCCAACTTCAGGTCCAACGCCGAAGGACTGCTGAATGTACTGAGGTGCCCAGACGAAAATCGAAATCTTTGCCATCATGAACAACAGCAGGCTGAAACCCACCAGTAGGATTCCTGCATTCCACGCACCCACGGTGTCCACTTCTTCCTCCTGTGCAACCACCGGTTCGAAAGAAGAAACTGCTGACAGGAGAACAACGATACCAATCAGCGCAGCAACCACGAGGTACACAGAAGTCCACTCAAACTGATTGACTACAAACCAGGTGGCAGCACCCGAGAAAAAAATACCGCCACCATTGAACATGGCGTCCTGGCCCACCATGACCATCTGCCTTTGCTTACCGACCCATTGCTGTGTGATGACGGTTACTCCACCACAGATCACAATCGCCAGCAGAATACCGATGAGGGTCAGCAGAACGGGGAGCAGCGCATAAGTTGACGTGATGTGTAGCCAGGCAATCAGCGCGATAGAGACCAGGTAACTCCAGAGAATAACCGGCTTGATGGCAAAGTAATCAAAAACAAAAAACGCCAGTATCCCGCCAATAAACACGCCACCCGTGAACCAGGTGAACTGCGAGGCGATGTCGGTAATGGTGACGCCGTAACGCTCGGACGCAGGTTCTGTCAGAAGGCCAACAGTGGTGACAAATCCGGCCATGATCAGCGTGGCGAACAGGGGGATCAGCATCAGCCGATACTGGTTAACGCTCATACTGTTCCCCTGTCATTTGTGGTTGATTTACCAGACGTGAACTTCCCCGTTCCATTTCCAGAAACCGGATTCGGTCATGTTGGCAATCACGTCCTTAATACCGCTGGCGCTTTCAGTGGGCGTCAGGTCAGCCGTGGGGCCACCCATATCTGTCTGCACCCAACCCGGGTGAACCAGACCCACAGAGATACCTTCTTTGCCCAGTTCCAGTGCTGCCATTCTCATGTACTTGTTCACACCAGCTTTTGATGTGCTGTATGCATACACCGCCGGCATATCAAACCCGATCGCACCGTACTGGCTGGTGACCGTCATAACCTTGGCGCTGTCCGCCGCTTTGAGGTTATCCATAAGGGCCTGTAGAACCCTGACCGGTCCAATCGTGTTCACATTGAAAGCATCAAGCCAACCGTCAGTATCCAACGTGGTCAGTGTCTGCTGATCCATCGCTGGGCCCACCGTACCGGCGTTGTTGATCAGGACATCAACAGTTACGCCTTCGAGATCTTTGCCCAGGGCCGCCACGGAATCGTCGCTGCCCACTTCAAGCTGCTTGATCTCAATATCACCTTCAAGCCCCTTAAGATCGTCTGCACCGTCAGGATTACGGCAACACGCAATCACCTTGTCTCCCTGTTCTGCATAGAGTCGCGCCAGCTGCAGACCAATACCCTTGTTTGCTCCTGTTATTACTACTGTAGCCATATTTCCCACCTGATGTTTTTTTGTAGTCGAGACCAAAAAGAATAGCACTCCTTTTTCATTGAATGCTAATCCGGTGAAATATCCTCCAGCCTGCGCCCTGAGGTTTCCGGCAGGAAGACCCAGACTATCAGGGGAACAGTCAGTGACAACATGCAGAGGATGCTGATGGCGACCCAGTTGGATTCGAACACAAGATAGAGCGCAGAGACGGCCAGAAGACCAAGGATTCCGGCAGTTGTACTGACAATGGAGCGGAATCCCGTGGCCGTGGTTCGATACTTCGTTGGGAAAAGTTCCGCACCGTAGCTCGTCAGCGTCACGTCACTGCCAAATACAAAGAAGATCATGAACACCCAGAGCATCGGCACCAGCATGCCTACAGAGGCATAGAAGAATACTGCCGTCAGGGCAAAGAGTCCGGTAAAAATGATCGTTACAGGACGACGGCCAAAGCGATCGCTCAACCAGCCCGCCAGTGGGTTACCTACCACCGCCAGTGCACCACCGGCAATATTCAGCATGGCCACAGACGAGGGGGTCCATTCATGAACATCCTGAAGGTACTTTGGCGCAAAGAAACCGGCTGACCCTCCGGCAAGCGCAATACCAAACACCGCACCAAAGAGACCCCAGCACCACCTGGGATTCCGGGTAAACAGTTGCTGGACGTGCGTAAGCACCGGCTCATGCACTTTCACCTGCTGGAATCGCGCGGTTTCCGGCATCGTGCGGCGCCAGTAGGCAATCAGTACGAGCGGGACAAGACCAACCACGTATAGGGAGCGCCAGCCATAAGGCAGGTATTCCACGAACCCGAACATCAGTGCTGCAAAACCGGCTCCGCAACCCTGCAGGGCGAACAGCGCACCAATGCCCCAACCACGATTTTCCGGTGCAAACTCTTCAGCGATGACAACCGCTGCAATCAGAACTTCAGCCGTACCGAAGCAGCGGGCAAACATCTGACAGACGACAAACATCTCGGCATTGACAGAGAGCGCAGTCAAACCGGTAAACAGCGTGTAGCCGACCACAGTAATCAGGAGCAGCAAGCGCCGCCCGTAACGGTCAGCGGCAATAGCAAGAAGCACTGCCAGGAAGGCGCCTGCCCGAACGACCGCACCAAGAATACCCAGGTCGGATTCCGGGATGCCCAGTTCTTCCTGGATCTGCTTGAGGTTCAACGAGAACAGGTACATGTCGTACTGTTCGAAGAAAGATACCGCCGCGACCAGGCCCAGTAACTTCCACTGGTGTTTCGTCAAATCGGGAGGTCTGCCAAGGAACCAGGCAAATCGATACCAGAATGGTGTGTTACTCAAGACTACTGCCGTCAGAAGCGATGCAACTAGAATACCCGGTTCAACAGTTAACGGAACCCCGGTAGTCGAGAAACAATGGACTTATGCGCGCCAGATTCGGGCGATGTTGATAACCCTAGCCAGTATACTGACAGCAAATTTCAGACCTGATCAACACTGGAGTCGTTCATTTGAAAAGCAAAATATGTGAAATGGTGGGTTGTGAGTTCCCCCTGGTAGCTTTCAGCCACTGTCGTGACGTCGTCGCTGAGGTCAGTAAAGCGGGGGGATTCGGTGTACTGGGTGTCGTCGGGCATACGCCAGAATCCCTGGAAATCGAATTAAGCTGGATCGATGAGCAGGTCGGCGGTAAACCATACGGCGTAGATCTCATTGTCCCTACCGCCATGGCTGACCGGGAAGGCTCGCTGACACCGGAAGACCTGGAAGCTCGCATACCTGAACAGCACAAACGACACGTAGAAAACATTCTCGCTGAGAATGGTATCGATACTGCAGGATTGTGGGACCGAAAGATCGGCGAAGGTTTTGGTGATGGCATCCGCGAATCCGGGGCAAGTGCGCAGCTTGAAGTGGCGATGGATCACCCGATTAAGGCCGTGGTTAACGCACTCGGTGCGCCCCCGCCGTTCATGGTAGACGCTGCTCGAAAGAAGGGTATTGCTGTCGGCGCACTCACCGGTTCACGGGAACACGCCATAAAGAACGTTGAAGCCGGTGTGGATTTCCTGGTGGTATCCGGCACTGAAGCCGGAGGTCACTGCGGCGAAATCTCAACGATGGTAGTGGTTCCCGAGGTTTTGGAGACACTCAAACAGAACAACATGGATGTTCCAGTGCTCGCCGCAGGCGGCATTGTCACAGGCAGGCAGATGGCTGCCTGCATGATGATGGGTGCTGCAGGCGTGTGGACAGGATCTGTCTGGCTGACCACCACGGAAGCAGAGACTCTGCCCAGCATCAAAGAGAAAATGTTGACAGCCTCGTCACGGGAAACCATTCGCTCAAGAAGCAGAACCGGGAAATATACGCGACAGCTCAGGTCACCCTGGACTGATGCGTGGCTGGCTGACGACGCTCCTGAAATCCTGCCAATGCCATTTCAGCTTCTGGTCAGCGGTCCGGCGCTTGGCCGTATTGATAAACTGGCCGAGTCTGGTCATCCCGGTGCGAAGAAACTCGCGACTTACTGGGTGGGACAGGGCGTCGGTATGATGAACGAATCCCTGTCGGCACGTACGGTCGTACAGAACTTTATGGAAGACTTCGCTGATGCCTGGGAATCGATGAAGATTGTCATGGAGAACTGAGTCCTCAGCTTTCTGACAGGTGAGACTCCAGGCCATCATAAATCCTGAATGCCCTGGCCCGCGCGAACGCGCGGGCCGCGGGAGTGTCATCGCTCCCTGGTGTCAGAGAATAAAGGGTGCGAGCCTAGCCAGGGATCCTAGGCGGCGAAACGATCCAGATGGTAATCGGTATTACCAAACTGAGCTTCAATGACAATCAGTCGTTTGAAGTAGTGGCCGACCCGGAGTTCTTCCGTCACACCCATGCCTCCATGGGTCTGCACGGCGTTTTCACCAACAAAAAATGCGGCCTTGCCGATCAGGTGCTTCAGGGCGTGCACATTGCGCTGCGCATCATCACCATCCGCCGCCACTTCCATCGTGGCACGATAAAGAAGTGATTTACTCTGCTCGTATTCGACGAACATATCTACCATGCGGTGCTGCAAGACCTGGAAGTCAGACATCGGATGATCAAACTGCTCACGTTCCTGCGTGTAGGCAACCGTATCCTTGTACAGTACTTCCATCGCACCAACAGCTTCTGCCGCAATCGCCAGGATGCCGTCGTTAATCGCTGCATTCAGCGCGGCAAAGCCTTCACCAACTTCGCCCAGTATGTCGTCCTTGGAAACTTCGACGCCGTCAAACTTCACCTCTGATGACTGCAGGCCGTCGACGGTTGGATATGCATGAACGGTAATACCGTCACGATCAGCCGGAATCAGGGCAAGTGTGATACCTGATTCATCAACAGTACCGCCACTCGTTCTGAACGACACAACAAACGCATCTGCAGTACCGCCATGCAGTACCATGCACTTGAGACCGCTGATCTTGTAACCGTCACCGGAGGGCGTACCCGAGAGAGCAACATTGTGCGGTTCATCACCGGATTCCGGTTCCATGTAAGCCAGCGCCAGTTGTTTCGAGCCATCAATGACGCCTGGCAGCCAGGCTGCTTTCTGCTCTGCACTGCCGGCACGCTTTAAAGCGCCCGCACCAAGAACAATGCTCGCCAGGAAAGGCTCAAGCACAAGACCTTTACCAAACTGTTCCATCATCAACATGGTGTCGATCTGGTTACCGCCAAAGCCGCCATCTTCTTCACTAAATGGCATACCGAGCCAGCCCAGCTCCGCCATCTGTTTCCAGTACTCTTCGCTGAAGCCACCTTTCGCAACAATAGCAGTTCGACTTTCAAGGTCGTAATTGTCAGCAACGAAGCGTTCAATTGAATCAGCAATCAGTTGCTGTTCTTCACTCAATTCAAAATTCATTTCATTTGTTCCTGTTTATTAGGCAAGAGCTACCTGGAAGACTTTATGCCAAGCACCTTCTTGGTAATGATGTCCTTCTGGACCTCACTGGCACCGCCGTAAATCGTGTAGTAACGAGAGTTCATGTAGCCTCCTGTCCCGCCGCGCGCGAAATCAGGACCGGAGTTAAATCCACCCCAGGCGGCGGAAAACTGCCCGCCGGCTTCCATAGTCAGCTTCTGGATACGCTGTTGAATCTCCGTACCTTTCAACTTCAGGATAGAGGACTCAGGACCCGGCGCTGCACCGGCGCTTGCCGTCGCAAGGCTTCTGAGTTCCGTGTATTCAACCGCCATGAGGTCCACTTCCAATGCAGCAATCTTGGACTTGAAGCTCGGCACATCCATCAGGCTGCCGTTACCACGCTTCACGCTACGGGCTTTTTCTTTCAGTCCTTCAAGCGCAACAATGGAGTTTGAAATACCGGCAATACCGGATCGTTCGTGTTCCAGCAGACCCTTGGCATAGGTCCAGCCTTTGCCTTCTTCACCCACGCGGTTTTCTACCGGTACTTTCACATCGGTGAAAAACACACTGTTAACGGTGTGGGATCCACCGAGGGTAATGATCGGCTTGATTTCTATGCCGTCCTGTTTCATCGGGAAGAGCAGAAACGTAATCCCTTCCTGCTTGATGCCATCGCTGCTGGTACGGGTCAGGCAGAAAATCCAGTCAGCGATGTGCGCCATGGTTGTCCAGATTTTCTGGCCATTCACCGTATAATAGGTACCGTCTGCTGACAGCTCCGCCTTCGTTTTAAGGCTGGCAAGATCCGAACCTGCGCCAGGCTCAGAATAACCCTGGCACCAGTTCACCTTACGGGCGCGAATATCTGGCAGGAATCTCTCCTGCTGTTCTTCAGAACCATATGCCATCAGTACAGGCGCCAGCATGGAGAGACCAAACGGCAGATCCCAGGGCGTTGACGCACGAGCGGTTGCACGCTGCCATACGTAATGTTGATTCGGTGTCCAGCCCGGGCCGCCAAACTTCACAGGCCACTTGGGTACATCCCAGCCACCCTTCTCGCGGGCTTTCTCAAACCAGCCCATACGCCACTTTTCGGCGTCTCCATCTTTGTAGGCATTCTCCGCAAGAAACGCTTTGACCTCTTTCTCGAACTCGAGGTCTTCTTTACTCAGTTCAATATCCATCCAGTTGTCTTCCAGGTTGGTTTCGAAAACGCGTAATATATCAAAACTAGAATAAAGTTCTAGAAAAGTATTCTATATTTTCCTAGTATGCCCGACATGTCCAGGCAGAATCGAACCAGCGAACTGAAGAGCCGCGTCTTGTCCGCAGCCCTTGCGCGCTTTACCGAATCCGGTATTGCCAGAACCAATGTCGGGGACATCCTCAAAGATGCTGATTGTTCCGTAGGCAGCCTGTATCACCACTTCGGCAATAAAGAAGGTATCGCTGAAGCCCTGTTTATCGGGGGTTTGCAGCAGTTTAACCAGAACCTGCTGGACGCCCTGCTCAGCCACAGGAAAGCCGAGCCTGGTGTCAAAGCCATCGTGACCTGGCTCTGCCAATGGGTGACAGAACAGCCGCAGCTGGCCGCCTATATGCTTTCCCGTGAGATCAAGTTGTCGGAGGAAGCAAAGCAGGAGATGCGGGAAATCGACCAGAGCTTTCGTGAGTCGCTGACAGCCTGGTTTGCACCACGTATTGAATCCGGTGAACTGAAGAACCTGCACTTCAATGTGTATGTACCACTGATCAGCGGTGCAACGCTGGAGTACTCCAGGATGTGGCTATCCGGGCGCTACTCCCGTTCGCCGGCTACCGTTTCCGATGTCATGGCTGAAGCAGCCTGGCAGTCAGTACGGGAATCCTGACTACTCTCGAGCCTCGAAAACCAGCAGCAGGTTACCGGGCATGTGATTGTACAAACCGTAGCCTGAGTTAAGCACGACGTGACCATCAAACACTGCAGGTCCGGGACCACTCATGGATCCACCGTGTGCAACTGTACCGGTAATGGTTTCAACATTCTTCGTGGTATCCACAGTCCAGAGTGTATCGCCGGTACCGGCATCATAGGCAATGAAACGCCCATCCAGGTGCCCGGCAAAGACAACGCCCGGTATCGCCGTCACGGCGCTTGAAATACCTGGGTCACAGAAAGGCCTGTCGCCACAGTTGTCGTCGTCCACGATGTGACGCCACAAGACTTCACCGGACGCGATATCCACCGCGTGAAGGCCTGCGCCGTGCGGCAGGTCATCACCGCCAGTATTGTCCATGTCATTGATAGGCACCCAGACGGTTTTTCCATCAGAAGCCATGCCAAAATGCACGCCACCTGATGTACCGCCTCTACCCAGTCGCTGGTTCCAAAGGACTTCACCCGTTTCAATGTTGAGGCCATAGACATCTCCCGATTTCTGGCCGATCACCAGCGTCTTTCCATCGGCAGCAATAATCGGCGAAGCCGCAAAATCGAAATCAGGACCGTCTTCTTCCGGGCAGTTTTCATTACGAATGATGGGTACACAGGCCATGTTCCAGGCATCCCTGGGCGTCAGCTGTGTCGTCCAGATTTTTTCACCTGTGTTCACGTCTACCGCAAAGATGGCATCGGAATTGGTATCCGCCGGCGAAGAATAGTTTTCGCCCGAACCAAAATAGATGCGGCCTCGTTCACGGTCATAGGCGGGTGAATTCCAGACAGGCGCACCGCTGGGCGCAATGACCGCAGTACCTATCGAGGTTTCCCCAACTTTCTTCGGTTGTTCAGAGACCGTGTAGGTTTTCCACTGCATCTCACCGGTCTGAAGGTCCAGCGCCACCACGGAACCCGCGAAAGTACAGCAGGCATAATTGGGGTTCGCCGCGGTCACAACTTCCAGAGAAGAAACCGGCACAAACAACTGGCCATCACCGAGGGACGGTGAACCGGTCACGGTGGAGTTGGCATGGTCATCAACCCGCGCCTGCCAGATGAGCTCACCGGTTTTTGCATTCATCGCGTAAACACGTGCATGGACGTCCGCGAAGTAAAGACGCTCACTGTCAGGATCCACGACCACGGCCGTACGAACTTCAGCCGGCGCCCGCCACGTCCAACGCGTGCAGCCAGTATCCAGGTCAAATGCATAGACCCTGCCATCCTGGCTGCCAACAAAAATGGTATTCCAGCCAATAGCCGGCTGCGACCTTGCTCGCAATGCCGAGGGATAGGCAAACGCCCACTTAAGCGACAGGTTTGCAACCTGATCCGCTGAAATACCCGCCAGGTCAGCAGGCACAAATCGACGGGTGTCATGACCCCAGCCAAGTTTCGCCGGCGGTTGGCCATCGAACGCCAGATGCTCACCACGGCACATCTCCGGAGGCGAAGGCGGCATATAGTCAGCGAGCGAGGTTCGGGTAATGTATTCCGCTATCAGCGTTTTCTGCTCTGGGGACAGATGTGCTGACTGCTCCTTCATGATCCCCTCATTCATCGCAGACAGAAGCAGGTCCGGTGACATCATTTCGAGCCACACGGCTGCTGGCGCTTTGGGAATGTCGCCGTCATGGCAGGTCAGGCAATTGCTTTCAAAGAGAGCCCTGCCCGGATGTGTTTTCGGATCGATTACCGCACCACCCCGGCTGACCAGGGCATCGGTGCCGGCTTCATGGCCAATGACATCCGAAGCCGGCTCTGCACGCGTTTCCGTCTCTGGCGTGTTTTCGGGCGCCGTTACATCACGATCACAACCTGACAACATCGACAGGGATGCGAAGATGACCACTATTGTTTTTATTGTTGTGGACATGTTCCCTCCGAACAGTTTTTTAGGCAGCAGATTTCGCCGCGGGCATCACCTTCTCAGCAAATTCTTCCATACGATCCAGGCCACCCGGTCCGGCAAAGAAAAACGCGGGTACCATGACACGACCAACACCGGCAGAGGCCATCTGTTCAATGCCCGCTACGGGGTCAGCCATCTGGATACCGAACATCGCGTTAATCTCTATTGAGGCAGGGTCACGGCCAGCATCTTCTGCCTTGGCGCGAAGACGACCCAGCAATGCCACCAGGCGGTCATGATCACCTTCACCGGGGAAGTAACCCTGGGCAAGTTTCACAGCACGGTTCAACGCCGCTTCAGAATCGCCACCAACAATCACCGGAATATCGCCATTGACCGGACGCGGGCTGCAGGTACAGGGATCAAAATCAACAAAGTCGCCATGGTATTCCGCATGGGGCGCCTTCCACAGTTCCCGCATTGCTTCGATGTACTCATCGTTTCGACGACCGCGTGCATCCCAGGGCACACCCAGGGCATCAAACTCTTCTTTCATCCAGCCAACACCAAGCCCGAGTTCAACGCGGCCACCGGATATGCGATCCAGGGTTGCCAGTTCCTTGGCCAGTATCAGGGGGTTTCGCTGCGGCACGATCAGGATACAGGTGCCCAGTTTCAGTGTTGGCGCTGCGGCGGCAGCAAAGCCAAGCCAGATCAGGGGATCAGGAATCGGCGTTTCAGGCTCAGCAGGGATCTTGCCGTCTTCAGTGTAAGGGTACTTTGAACCAATCGAGTCCGGCATGATGACATGCTCGCCACCCCAGACGGATTCAAACCCGGCAGCTTCTGCTCTTTTGCAAATCTCCAGTGCTTCTGAACCTTCAATGCCAATACTGCTCGCAAACGCCAAACCAACTTTCATGTTCCCTCTCCCTTTCCTTATAAATAAGCCACGGTGATATAAACCGTCAACACTTACGGTTTCGTATCCTAACGATATTCTCATTCAGGAGGCAACTCGATAGTATTCCCGATCACATCTAGGCAATCCCTATCAAAAAGGAATGAGACGTTGATCAACCTCGAGAAAGAAGGCGAAGTATTTGTACTGACCATGGATGACGGAGAGAACCGCTGGAACACCACTTTTGTGCGTGCCTTTGCAGAAGTGCTGGATGAGGTCGAAGCCTCGGAGGGACCCGCGGCACTGGTCACAACCTCAGCTTCCGAGAAGTTCTTTTCCAATGGACTCGACCTGGAATGGAGGATGTCAGAGGGTGATCACCGGGGTGGCAACAGGGATGTGTTCGGGCCTGAGTTCATGACCCTGATGGGCAGGATCATCACGTTCCCGGTCCCCACGATCGCGGCCATCAACGGGCATGCCTTCGGCGCAGGTCTCATGTGTGCCCTGTGTCATGATATTCGGCTGATGCGGGAAGACCGCGGTTTCGCCTGTGCCAATGAGGTTGAAATAGGCATGGTCATTCCCAACCCGGAGCTGGCATTGTTTCGGCACAAACTTCCCATGAACAGCTTTTTCCAGACGGTGCAGCTGGCACGACGCTGGACCGGTCCCGATGCGGTCGAAGGTGGCCTTGCTGAAGAAGCCCTGCCCCTGGATAAACTGCTCGACCATGCTATAGCCCGCGGCGCAGAACTGGCGCGACTCGGTGCAAATAGAAAAGTGTACGGTCGAATGAAAGAGGCCATCTATGGTGAAAACGCGGCGATTAATAATATTCACGGACCGGCACACATGCTGAAGAACATGGAGCAGTTTCATTAGGCTGATAACACGCCAGTGATCGCCTCTGATCTTTTTCTGAAGTTTATCGAGACCCAGGGCAGTGATGCAGAGGTCCTAACCTCCCTCGAGATTAAGAACGTGGGTAAAACGCCGATCGAGCGGGGCTGGCGGCTGTACTTTTCACTGGGGCTTACACCACTCGACGAGTCGCTCTTTATGCGTGTCCTGGTAGACGGCCGCTACGGCTACCTGGAACCCACCAGCAACTGGCAACCCCTGGCACCCGGTGACACTCGACAGATACAGGTAGAGAACTGGCTATTCTCCGGGATGCACTACCTGGACCGGCAAGGCTTTTTCCTGACTGAAATTGACGATGCCGGCGGCGAAACATTTCTCGGGGAACCCAGGAAGGGTTCCCCGGATCTGCAACCGTTAACAGTTATCAGGAATGCGTCGATACCTGCCATGACGCCGGGCGTGCGCACTTGCGAAAACCCGCCTCCGCCCTCGGTTCCAGCTGCGAATACAATCATCCCTTCTCCAAGAGACAGCACACTATCAGGAGAGACAGCATCGGTTGACGTCCTGGAAACAACCAGAACCATTGACCCTGAACTCCAGGATGCTTACCAGCTGGAAATCACGAAAACAGGAATCGCCATCACGGCTCAATCTGAGGCTGATGCCTTCCTAGCTGAACAAAGTCTTCAGCAGTTGCGTACTGACACGATGGAGTTACCCCTGGGCAAGGTGGTGGATTCACCTGGTTTTGAACACCGGGCGCTGTTCATTGATATCGCCCGACACTTTCACAATGGCGCACAACTAAAGAAAGTGATCAACGCAATGGCGCGCTACAAGATGAACCGCCTGCAACTGGGTATATCCAATGATGAGGGTTGGCGCCTGCAGATTTCAGATTTGCCGGAACTCACGGACATCGGCGCAAAGCGAAGCTGGCGCGGCCCCCTGTATCCCAGCTGGGGTGACGGCCCGGAGGAAGTTGCGGGTTTCCTCAAGCGGGACGAGTTTATCGACCTGCTGCAGTTCGCGGCAACAAAACACATCACGATCATTCCGGAATTCAACCTGCCCGGTCATGCTAATGCCCTGCTGCGATCATTCGATGCTGCAGACAGGTTCGAACTGATCGACCCGAACGATACCTCCGAATATCGCTCGGCCCAGGGATACAAACGGAACGTACTGAATGTCGGCATGCCCGACAGCTACCGACTCGCGGAACACATCATCGCTGACATCAAAGCCATGTACGATGAAGCGGCATTGCCCATCAGTCTGCTTCACCTGGGTGGAGACGAGGTTCCCAATGGCGCGTGGCTGCAGTCACCCGCCTGCCACTCATTGCCGGTCTGGCAATTGAACTGGGATATGAC
Source organism: Pseudomonadales bacterium (assembly GCA_016779585.1). GTDB lineage: Bacteria > Pseudomonadota > Gammaproteobacteria > Pseudomonadales > Azotimanducaceae > UBA9659. Next base: position 8,281 of record JADHNI010000036.1, on the reverse strand, counting down.
TGAGCCGGAAGACCAGGCCGCGGCCACCGCGACCCTCATGGCGTATCACTATGAGCAGATGCTCCGTATCGTGGAACGGGTTTCTCCGGGGACACAAACGGGTTTCTGGCACGAGATGGCACTGCATGGCGATGCACGCAGTTACTACAACGTCTGGCTGACAGATGCTGGCGACAGGGCCGCACTGGACCACATTCTCAAGAACCGGATGCGTTTCGTGATCTCGAATGCCAGCCACCTTTACCTGGATATGCCGTACGCCATGGCGGCAGACGAACCCGGCCTGCCGTGGGCAAACTACATCGACACCGAGGACATTTTCCGGTTTGACCCGCTAAAGACATGGGACCTCGATGACAGTGCCGAGGTGATCGGCATCCAGGCACAACTGTGGACCGAAACCGTGCTCACGGAAGCGTTGATGGATTATCACCTGTTTCCAAGACTGCTTGCTGTCGCCGAACGCGGCTGGAACCAGACCGGGAAAGTGGATTGGGCAGAGTTCCACAGCACAATGGACCGTGAAACCCGGTGGCTCGGGAACCTGGGCCTGAAACCCAGACAATAGTTCAGAGGTTCGTCGGGCTTTCCGTGGGATAACCCGCTGCCAGCCAGGCATCAATGCCGCCCTGGAGCGGATAGACATGTTCGATACCGATTCTTTTTAACTTGAGAGCTACACGAGCACTCGATGCCTCATCGGGTCAGTTACAACAAAGCACAATATCGTCGTCAGGGGGGATCCTGTGCTTGTGACGCTCGATGGCTTCCATAGGGACGCGAACCGCGTTTGGCAGCAGGTGCGGCAGGGCCCGGACGTCGTAATCATGGCGCAGGTCAATGATGTGGATGTCTTCGCCGTTTTGCAGGCGCTCATAGAGTTCCGCAGGCGATATCTTGCGCATGCGCAACATCCGCAGGAATCTCTGCCGGTTATAAAACTTCCACCCGAAGTAAAGTACGGCCATCGCAGCCAGGATGAATCCAGCCAGCGCCCCAAGTTCGGAGAAAGCCTTAACAACAACTTCTATCTCTGTGTGAAAGAAGTAACCCAGCGCAATAAACAGGCTTGCCCACAGCAGCGTACCAAGGGTGTCGAGCAACAGGAAAAGAGAAAGGCTGACACCGGTCAGGCCACTCATGGGTGGTGCCAGTGTCTGCAGCCCGGGCACAAACTTGCCAACCACCAGCGAAATTGGCCCGAGTTTTCTGAAGACATTCTCCGTATTCCGGACACAGTAATCGGGCTCAAGAGAAAGGATGCAGAGCAGGTGCAGGACCCTCGCACCTCGCAGTCGACCGAGCCAGTACCAGAACCAGTCAATCGGCACCGACGCCAGGACAATGGTCAACAACACGGGCAGCAGACTCAGCTCGCCCATACCTACAAGAACGCCGGCCGCCAGCAGCAGGGGCACAGCAGGAAGCGGCAGCCCTGCCTGGTCCAGCGCTACCCAGATAAAAATCACGGAGTAACCGTGTTCAACAAGAAATGTCAGCAGGTCCGGCATGCGGGTATCTTACCCAAATCAGGAAGCGCTATTCAGACCAACTTCAGGCGGCGGCCTCTCCCTGCGTCTGCAGTTCTGCGACCTTGATGAAGGTTGCCCGCACTACGCCTTTTTAATCTTCAGTTTTAGATTCAGCGTACCCAGCATGATCCCTGGCTGGTGACGGAAGTCATTACCTTCCCCGTACTCCATGCCATCCAGCCGGTCGAGCAGCAGGCTCCACGCCGTCTGCTGTTCCACTCGTGATATACCAGCACCTGGACAAACCCGGGGACCTGCAGAAAACGTCAGGTGACGGGTTACGGCCTTGCGATCGAGGCGCAGCTCGTAAGGGCATTCAAATTCGTCAGGATCGACATTGGCCGCACCGAAGCGAAGATGCAGTACAGAACCCGCCGGCACCTTCACACCCTGGAATTCTTCGTCCTGGCTGGTTCGCCTCGTTGACAGGCCCTGCGTCGGTGAACGCATGCGCATACCTTCTTCCGTAAACTGGCGAATCAGGCTTCGGTCATTCTTAAGTTTGTCGAACAGGCCTTCATGTTCACAGATCAGCTGCGCCTGTTCTTCCAGGGCATACTGCGTGGTTTCAAGCCCACCGATGATCATGGCGTAAACAACACCATTCACTTCCAGATCTGTCAGCTTACGCCCAAGCGGTGAGTACTCGACCTGGGTGAGGAACGTGATCATGTCATCTTGCGGGTTCTTGCGCTTCTCAATGACTTTCTCCTGGACATACTCCTTGAAGCCATCCAGTAAGACAAACTGCTCCCTGATCTCTTCCTCGTTCAACTGGTTCAGGTGACCTCGTCCGTAGACAAACGATTTCACCTGCGCCTCACCCCACTTGGCCAGCTGGGGTATATCCTCAGAAGGGAACCCGAGAACGCTTGCCATGACGCGCTGGGGTAGCGGCCGGGCAAACTGGTGAATGAAATCGATTTCCTCATCATCAATCCAGCTGTCGATGAGGTCGGTGGCATGCTGTCTGATCATCTCCTCATGGCGATTCGCACCCGGGCCAACCCAGGGATCGGTTAACTCCTGCTTGTGCAGGCGCCAGAGCTCCATGTTGGGTCGCAGCGTGACCATGGAAGCCTGCATGGCGTTCAGGTTGGGAACTTTCTCGACATCAACGCCTGAATCGGCCATTTCCTGGATTGCCTCGGTCATCAGCGGCGGGAAGCGTTCAGGATCTTTCACGACCATGCTGATGTCTTCATGCTTGGTCAGCACATAACCATCGGTACCTGGCGCAAGACCCTGGCCCTTTAGAATGTAGACGGGCGCTTGCTCATGCAGGATCGGATAGGCGTCATACCAGTGTTCCTGGGCGCCCGGACCGAACAGGTCCACCTCGTCCAAGGACATGGGACATTTCATATCTGTAAGGAAATGATTAGGGGTCTTGTCCGACATGAGAAACGTCCTGAATGTTATTTTTGTAGCAGACTACAAACATTGAAGGTCAGTGACAAGCCCTCCCTGTCAGCTGCCACCGGACAGCCTTCTGACGTTATTCGCGTGCTCCTCACGTGTGATGTTGTATAGCCCCAGCACCATCATCGCGATGAGATAGAAAAAGAACACTATAGGGATATACAGGTAAGTCAGCTCGAACACAGTCTCCTGCGGTACTTCCCCCAGGCCTGCGTGGGTCGGAAAATCAACGATCGCCAGAATCTGCCCGGCGACCACAACACCCAGGCCATTCACAGCCTTCTGCGCAAAACTGTTCGCCGCAAAGAAAATACCTTCTGAACGTCGTCCCGTTTTAAGTTCACTCTGTTCGACCACATCCGCAATCATGGCCGCAATCAGCGACGACGACATGATAATCAAGGTGACCTCAACGGTGTTAAACACAAACAGCGACCAGAAGAGCTCCTTTGTGCCGTTCTCCGGGAACCAGCCAAGGATGCGCAATACAAAAGGCACGGGCGCAAGGAAGAAAGCCAGGGCAAGAATTGTCATGCCGCCACGCTTCTTGCCCAGCCAACGTGATACCTTGGGCGCAAGCATCAGCGCGATGAACGCGGAAAAGAAATAGGGCAGATTCAGGTAACCAATCTGAGTGCTGGTCAGCTCCCAGAAATGCCTGGAGAAATAAATCGACAGCGACGTGGACACACCCGCGGCAATCGCCATCAGCAGAGCTGCAATGAACAGCGCAAAGAAAGAACGGTTTGACAGGGTTTCTTTCAATTCCAGTTTTGTCTGCTGGAAATCGAATGCAGTTTTTGCGGGAGGCTGTTTCAGATTGGGTATATGACGATGGGTGCCAATGGTTGACACGTAAACTGATACAAAAATAACGATGGAGGCGGTTAAACCATAGTTACTCCAACCCTCAACATACTCGAGGCCACCCTTGCTTTCGGGAAGAAACACCAGGTAGTTCAGGATCGCCATGGTCAGACCACCCCACCAGCCAAAAAAGTAACGGAAACTGACCAGTTCAGTCCTCTCGTCGTAGTCATCGGTCAATTCCGCGACCAGCGCGGTGGCAGGCACCTCGTAAAACGTGATCATGGTACGGATCAGAACGGCCATGCAGACGAAATAGAGAAAGAGCGCATTCTGATCCCAGTCAGGCGGTGACCACATGAAATAGTAGGCAATCGCAACCGGCAGACCGGACGCGTACATAAAGGGATGTCGCCGACCCAACGGCGAATGAAACTTATCCGAGATGAATCCGACGAGCGGGTCCGATACCGCATCAAAAACCAGTGCAATCAAGATGCCCAGGGACACCAGGTCTGCGCGAAGGCCGATGACCTGGCTGTAGTAAAACAACAACAGATAGTTGAAGCCATTGGACTTGGCGCCATTGGCAACGGCACCAAAGCCATAATAAATTTTCGTGGCCAGATCGACTCGGGGAGTTACGGGTGAAGTTTCAGACAAGGTTTTCTACATCAGCAGGAAACCGCCGATAATAGGTGGCCGACCAGGCAATTACTAGGCTGCGCGCTCCAGTTCCTGACGCTGCTGCTTGGTCGTCTTGGAAGCCATCAGGCTGAGGTCGATGAGCCTCTGGCGGTCATTCGGCCAGTTAATCATCATGACTTCACCGGCCTGCGTCTCCGCGATAGCCGTGCAATGCTCGACCCAGTCACCACAATTGAGGTATTCGATACCGTCTACATTGGTCTGGTTTGGATGGTGAATGTGACCGCAGACGACACCGTCCAGGAAACGTGTGGCTGCTTCTTTTGCCGCGGCATATTCGTAGTCCTGGATGTGTTTTACGGCTTTCTCAAACTTGTACTTGAGCCAGTTGGCGAGCGACCAGTGCGCGTAACCCAGGATACTTCGGATGGCATTTAGCCTGCGGCTGATGCCCATCAACATATCGTAGAGATCGCCTCCGAGACGATGTTGCCAGTCGTTGGTCAGCACAACCTCGTCAAACAGGTCACCGTGAAGGATCAACCAGCGTTTGCCTTTCCTGGTTGTGTAGACGATCTCGTCTGACACTTCGATGCCACTAATCTGGCTGCCATAGACCTTGCGCACCATGTCGTCATGATTACCCGGGATGTAATAGACCTTCGTGCCTGTCTGGGGCAATTCCAGGAATCGGGACAGAACCTGGGTATGGCTATCAGGCCAGGACTTCTTCTTTTTCTTCTCCAGCACCCAGAAGTCCACAATATCGCCGACGAGATAAAGTTCGTCACAGGAGTTTTGGTTCAGGAAGTCGATGAGCGTGTCAGCCTGGCAGTCAGGAGAGCCAAGGTGGATATCCGAAAGGAAGATACTTCTAAAGTGCATTAAGAAGTTACCCGAAGTTATTCTTCTGCCGAGAATTCTACGGTTTTGTGTTAAGAAACAGGGACCAGTTTTGTAAATTACCCTTAAAAAAGAACAACGAAGGAGTCTCCATGAAGCGGCTAACAATTCTTACTCTTCTCATCGCAACCTTCCCGGCACAGGCAGGCATGATCGACGACATCATGGCCTGCTTCAGTGGCGGTGATGAACAGGAAGAGGCAGCACCGGCACCTGCAAAAGAACCGACGGCAGAAAAACCTGCACCGCAACAGAAGACTGGCACTGTAACCCAACTGATACCACTGGTGACCGGGACCCTCGGTGTCACCGAACGACAGGCCCGCGGCGGACTCGGTGCAGTTTTCCAGGCTTCAAAATCTGTGATGACAACCCAGGATTTTTCCCTGATCGAGCGCTATGTACCCGAGGTTAACCAGTTGATGAACGAGGCGCCGCCAACGAACCAACTCATGGGTGGTGCGCTGCAGATGGCCGGAGTTGGAGCGGGTGGCACCGCGGCGGCCAACCTTGCAACGCAGTTCCATGACCTGGGCCTTGGTGCCGACATGATCCTGAAGTACAGCAACCTTGCCGGTGATTACCTGAGGAACAACTCTGAAGAGCTGGCGGGCCGCTTTAACGACGCCATCACAGGTATGCTCTAAAGTACTATGAACAGGTACTACGGAAAGGTACGTTAGACAGGAACGTTACAGATCTTTCCAGTTTTCAGCATCGGGAAACCTGCTGGCTGGTACGTCATTACGATGGCGCGGCGCGGCAGGTCTGATTCGTTAGGTGCTGACCCGTGAATGCTGTGTGGATCAAAGAAGACCAGTGACCCTGCCGGGGCTTCCATCAGGACTTCATCCGATTCCTCAAAACAGCCAGGGTCAGTAAAAAAGCCGCCCAGTTGCGTGCCGTCGCTGGTACCGGGCAAACAGCCTCTAAGGTGGCTGCGATCTATCACTTTCAGGCAACCGTTTTCCCTGGTTGCGTCATCAAAAGCCAGGTAGACATTTGGCAGCAGGTCCACGTGATCACTGTCATGAACCCAGTAGGGCGAGTCCTGGTGCCAACCAAAGCCTGAGCCTTCACGTCCCCGCTTAAGATTCAGCTTGTTTGTCCAGATGCTCACACCCTCAGTGCCCAGGATGCTCTTGACAGGCTCGACGATGCGCCTGTCAAAAACAAGCTCTTCAAGCCCCGGATGCAGGTGCTGCACCGGTTCAATCACTCGAACGGTATCGCTGTTTGCCTGGTGCTCGTACTGAACAGTCATATCTCCCACGTCAACAAATCGCTTGTTATCCAGGAAGTAGGTATTACCCTGCGCGGTTTGCGAATGTGCTCGAGACACGGCGGCTTCCACAACCTCGCGCAGGTCCTGCAGTTCCTGTTCTGCAAACACACCGGTTCGGATCAGGTAACCATGTTCCCGGTAGCTGAATAATTCTTCTTCCGACAGGGAATGACTGTGACTGTATTGTTGAAGCATGCTTTATTGTAGCCTTAGCGCATCATGTCGATACAAGCTTCTTCCACACTGAACGGACTGGAACGTCCAGGACCTGTCCTCTAAATCAACCACAGGAAACACTATGTCTGACACCTACGACCCCCCCAGGGTCTGGACCTGGGATGCAGAAAGCGGCGGTCGCTTTGCCAACATCAATCGTCCCATCGCGGGACCAACTCACGACAAGGAACTGCCTCGCGGCGAACATCCATTGCAACTCCACTCGCTGGCGACACCAAACGGCGTCAAGGTTACGATTCTCCTGGAAGAACTGCTGGCGCTTGGCGAAAGTGGCGCCGAGTATGATGCATATACCATCAATATCGGCGACGGTGCCCAGTTTGGCAGCGGCTTTGTCGACATCAACCCGAATTCGAAGATACCGGCACTGCTGGACATCAGTACCGACCCTGAAACCCGCGTCTTCGAGAGTGGCGCCATTCTCATTTACCTTGCAGAAAAGTTCGGCCACTTCATCCCGACTGATCTCTCCGAGAAAGCAGAGTGCCTTTCCTGGCTCATGTGGCAGATGGGCAGCGCCCCTTACCTGGGCGGCGGCTTCGGTCACTTCTATGCCTACGCGCCTGAAAAGTGGGAGTACCCCATTAACCGCTATGCCATGGAAGTAAAACGCCAGCTGGATGTATTAAATCGAAACCTGGAAGACCGACAGTATCTCTGCGGTGATGACTACAACATTGCCGATATGGCCAACTATGCCTGGTATGGCGCACTGGTTCTGCACAACATCTATGATGCGCGCGTTTTCCTGGACGTTGACTCATATACCAATGTTGTTCGCTGGGCGAAAGAAATCGAGGCCCGTCCTGCTGTTGAACGTGGTCGACGGGTCAACCGCCCCTGGGGACCTGAAGAGACCCGGGTTGTAGAACGTCACTCAGCCGCAGACTTCGAACTCAACCCGGTGTCGGGCGAAGACAAGTCATAACCCCTCCGGCTACAAAGCACTTACCCTTGGCATTGCCTTTGCTCCTACTATGTTCTTCTAAAGACCATAGTAGGAGCCCGGGGCATGAGTGCTCATGAGCAGATAGAAGAACTCAGGCGGCGGATGGCCACATCCATCATCGGTCAGGAAGCCGTGATTGAGCGGCTGGTGATCGGACTGCTGGCAAACGGCAACCTTCTCGTGGAAGGTTTCCCCGGGCTGGCAAAAACGCGGGCCATCAAGTCCCTGGCGAAAAACCTGGAACCGGAGTTCAGCAGAATCCAGTTCACACCGGACCTCCTGCCTTCTGACGTCACCGGCACCGAGGTGCTGTACCAGACAGACCAGGGTAACGAATTCCGTTTCGAGCCAGGTCCCATTGTCCACTTCCCCTATCCTGAGACAGACTTGATTAGAGTTTTCTGAGAATATCACCTCAGGAGACACAGATGAAAAAGTCACGATTCACCGAGACGCAGATCGTTTCGATACTGAAAGAAGTTGAAGCCGGATTGAAAG
>JADHNI010000105.1 GCA_016779585.1 Pseudomonadales bacterium | reverse complement strand
ACCTCTTCGCAGGTGTTGCCGGCTCTCAGGTCTCGCACACCATCGTGCTTGGCTACGAAAGCGAGGCTGAGATGGAGAAGTGGGGCGACATGTCTCGTGGTTCTGCTGACCTTGCCCATCTCCTCAGTTCACTTCAGAGCGTCACCGAATACCACGGCGCGGGACTCAGCCGTGAAGTGGCGGCCTGGGGTGCAGACCTCAAGGATGTCCTGAAACGTTAACCTGGTATCAGGCAGTGGTGGGCTTTTCTTCAAAGCCCGCTGTTGTCCTGATAAACAACAATAAGCTCAAAACGGTCAGGATGGCGGCCAGGACAAATGGCGCGCCCGGGAAGTAAACCGGTGCACCTTCCATGGTGAAAGCACCAAAGGTCATGGTCATCATGGGAGGGCTCAGGATCGATGTCAGTGACATCATGCTGCCCATGGCACCCTGCAACTCGCCCTGTTGGTCTGCGCCAACCTGGGTTGACGCGATGCCGTTCATGGCGGGCCCGGCGAGACCGCCCAGCGCACCGATTGCCAGGAAGGCGTAGGCAACTGCAGTCACTGGCGCCCACGAGTAGCCGATAAACGCAATAAGGTTAAATGCAAGGCCAAGGATGCCCGCCCATTTCAGGCCGAGCGCGGGCACGGCGATGCGAATCAGGTAACCCTGGCTGAATACCATGAGGATGCCGACAAAGGTGAGCGAGTAGCCCACCTCGACGGGCGTCCAGTCGAAGCGTTCCATACCCCAGAAACTCCAGACCGCGGGCAGTACATGGTGGCCCATGTTGTAAAGGAACATGACGCCGATAATGCCGAAAGCGACCTTGAAGTGACTGATCTGTTTTAACGCGGAGAAAGGATTCGCGCGGCCCGCCTCGAACGGCCGACGGTTTTCCTGTTTCAGGGATTCGGGCAGGAAGACCAGGCCCAGAATCAGGTTAAAGAAAATCAGCCCGGCGGTGGCAAAAAACGGTACCCGGCTGCCGAACTCGCCAAGGAAACCACCGAGCGCTGGGCCAATGACAAAGCCGAGTCCGAAGGCGGCGCCCATCAGGCCAAAATACTGGGCGCGTTCATCCGTGCTGGTGGAATCGGCAATGTAGGCGTTACAGGTGCTGAACGTTGCGGATCCGATCCCTGATATCAGTCGCCCGATGATCAGCAGCGTCAGCGATTGTGCCAGCCCCATGATCATGTAATTGATGCTGAGTACAAATAGTGAACCCAGCAGGATGGGTTTCCGGCCGTAGGCATCTGAAAGGTTGCCCAGCACCGGCATGAAGATGAACTGCATGATGGCAAATGAAAACATCAGCCATCCGCCATAGACCGCGGAGGCGCCCAGGCTCTCACCCGTCACTTCCATCAGCAGCACCGGAGTAACCGGCAAGATGATGCCGAAGCCGATCGAATCGATCAGCGCCGTCATGAAGACGACCGAAAGGGCGAAGCGCCGATCAGTCACGCGTTACATACCGATCAGGTCGGCTTTGTCGATAACGTTCTTCAGGATGCGTACGCTTGCGGCATCCACCATCACGCCGTCCACCTGGATAGCGCCAAGACCCTGCGCGAGGGCCTCATCGTAGGCCGCCATCTGCTTGCGTGCATTGTCGACTTCCTCCTGGTTCGGTGAGTAAACCTGCTGCGCGGTTTCTACCTGGCTTGGATGAATCGCCCACTTGCCGACCATGCCGAGAACGGCGCCACGTTCACATTCTGTGCGAAAAGTTTCTTCGTCACGGAAGTTGGCGTAGGGACCGTCAACCGGGTCGATACCATGTGCACGTGCGGCGATTGTCAGTTTGTAACGAGGATAGTGCCAGAGATCCGGCGGGTATCGACTATCGTCTTCACCGACGTTCTTGAGGTTCATGGCCTGTGAGGCAGAGTAGTCTCCCATGCCGAAGATCAGGCATTCGATTCGATCGCTGCTCGCGGCGATTTCTTCCACGTTCATCATGCCTTCAACTTCTTCAATCAGGCATTCGATGCCGATACGTTTCGACAGGCCCAGCTTTGCTTCAAGCTGATCGAGCAGGTAGTGCACGAACAGCACATGATGCGAGTTCTTTACCTTCGTCAGGATGATGGTGTCGAGGTTGTCACCGGCGCCGGTGACAACCTCGATGATGTCGTCATGACAGTGGGGTGTTTCAACATCGTTGATACGGACCGCAACGGTTTTTGGTTTCCAGTCGAGGTTGTTCAGCGCATCGACCACCATGCGTCGCGCCTCAGCTTTCGCATTGGGTGCCACCGCATCTTCAAGGTCGAGGAACACATAGTCACACTCGAGCCCGGCAGACTTGGTCATCATTTTTTCACTGCTGCCGGGTACGGCCAGCTGGCAACGTCGCAGTCTCTTGGGTTGCGGCATATCTACTCCTGAAGGCATCGAGAAGACCGGTGAGTCTCTCCCGAATATCGGTGGAACTCAAGTCTGCCCGAGGGCTGACGTTAGAAGGGCTGCCTCTAGAATGGCAGGGTGCTTGGGCCGTTGTAGTGGCAGGTTTCCAGCCTGGCGATCAGCGCTCCTTCAATATCCTCCGGGCGGTTGGTGCCAAACGCACATTCCAGCGTGCTCTCACAGTAGGGGTTGCTCTCGTCACAGGCCACGGGTTCCCACGGGTGGTCATCCAGCAGCTCGAAGACATGGTCGACGTTGGCGCGGCATTCTGCAGCGAAGCGCGTATTGGGAAAAATGCGATCGACGTAGTTGAGAATAAGCTCGCGCCGGTTGTTGGCCGATTGCCGTTCGATGGCCTGGGTCAGGCTGAAACAGTAGTTGCTGTTTTCAGCGCCGCGGCAGGCAAGGTTATGACGCTCCCGGGCGACCTGTGTCATCAGCCGGTACAGCCGGTCTTCCACATAGTTTGCGGACAATCCGGGTGCCTGCGCAAAGGCGACAGCACTGAGCAGTAAAAACGATGCAAGCCATCGCATCTGTCAGTCTGCGTTATGGGGGAGCTGGTGCAGTTCTTCTAGGGAAACAGACAGGCCGGTATCGGTGACGATACGTGCGTGACTGCGAACCAGGCGCCTCGGTTCTTCAACCCCACAGGAATGCGCAATGACACCGACTTCGTAGTTCATGTTTTTGCAGTAGTTTTTCACGCGCTCTGCCTTGTCCTCGACGACGAGACCTTTCTGCAGGCTCTTGTCATGTGTGGTGATGCCGGTAGGGCAGGTGTTCCTGTTGCATTGCAGCGCCTGGATACAGCCGAGAGCAAACATGAAACCCCGGGCTGACACGACAAAATCGGCACCCAGGCAGATGGCCCAGGCGACCTGTGCAGGGTCGATCAGTTTACCGGACGCGATCACCTTGATGCGTCGCTTCAGGTCATGACGAATCAGTGTATTGGCAAGGATAGGCAGGCTTTCTCTCAGCGGCAGGCCCATATAGTCAATCAGGCTCTGGGGTGCCGCGCCGGTGCCGCCATCGGCACTGTCGAGTGTAATAAAGTCGGGCGCTGACTCGATGCCGCGCTTGTGAATAGCAGCGCACAGATCTTCGAGAAACTGGCTGTCACCCAATACGATCTTAAAGCCGGTAGGTTTACCCGTGACTTCCCTGATATGCCCGATCATGTCCAGGAGGTCATCCACGGTTTCGATTTCGGGGTGCCGATTCGGGCTGATGGAATCCTGGCCGATCGGGATGCCGCGGATTTTTGCGATTTCCTCGGTCACCTTTTCTCCTGGCAGCATACCCCCTTTGCCGGGTTTGGCGCCCTGGCTCATTTTTAACTCGAACATGCGAACCTGTTCGTGTGCGGCGATTTCCTTGAGCTTGTCATCGCTGAGGTTACCCGCCTCATCGCGCACGCCATACTTCGCGGTGCCGATCTGGGCAACGATATCGGCGCCACCTTCCAGGTGAAATGGGCTGAGTCCACCTTCTCCGGTGTTCATCCAGCAGCCAGCCATGCGCGCTCCATTGCTGAGTGCCAATATGGCCGGTTTCGAAATGGCACCGTAGCTCATAGCGGAAATGTTAAAGATAGAAGCCGTCCTGTAGGGATGGCGGCAGTAGGGGCCGATCTCGATTTCCTCGCTCGGTACCGAATGCTCTGCCAGGGTAGGAAACGCGGTATTCGCGAAAATAACGGTGCCGGGAGGACTCAGGCTTCGGGTTGAGCCGAAAGGCACCGTGGAATCCACATCTTTGGCGGCCCGGTAGACCCATGAACGAACCGCCCGGTTGAATGGCAGCTCCTCCCGATCCATGGCAAAGAAATACTGCCTGAAGAACTCACCAAGAGTTTCGAACAGATAACGGAACCGCCCAACCACAGGATAGTTGCGGCGTATGGCATGTGAGGTCTGGGTGACATCGATGATGTACATGACTATCACGGCGATCACCAGGACAGAAAATGCCAGGACGAAGCCGTCCAGCAGCAGCGTCGTTACCAGGCTGACATATTCTTGGAGTCTGCTCATTTCCATCTTTAATCCTCCGGCACCAGTGCCTTTCAGCATAAATGAAAATTGTGGCGAATTCGCGTAGCATGCGGCTTCGAAATTTCTTCACGGCCTGAGTTTAAAGTCCGGGCCCGAGCACATTGGAAAGAGAACTATGACTGATCGAGTAACCATTGGTGGTCTTCAGGTTGCCACGGTGTTGAATGACCTGCTGGTAAAAGATATTGCGCCTGGCACAGGGGTGGACCCCGCACACTTCTGGGCGGAATTCGAAGCAATCCTGGGTGAGTTTGTGCCACGTAACCGTGAGCTGCTGGCCAGGCGGGATGAGCTCCAGGAAAAGATCGATGCCTGGCACCGCGATCATGCGGGTCAGCAGATCGATGAGGCTGAGTACACGGCGTTCCTGAAGGAGATTGGTTACCTGCTGGAAGAAGGTCTGGATTTTGAGATCGAAACCCAGAACGTTGATGAAGAAATTGCACTGACAGCAGGTCCGCAGCTGGTGGTGCCGGTCATGAATGCCCGCTATGCGCTGAACGCGGCGAATGCTCGCTGGGGCAGTCTATATGACGCGCTTTATGGCACAGACGTGATTCCCGAATCTGCCGGTGCGGAAAAAGGCGGCAGCTACAATCCAGGCCGCGGTGCAAAGGTCATTGAATACGCAGCGAACATGCTGAATGAGACTTACCCGCTTGATGGCGCCAACCACCAGGACGTGACGCAATATAAGGTGGTCGACGGAGCGCTGCAGGCGGATACTGACGGCGGGACAGTCGGCTTAAAAGATCCAGCCCAGTTCGCGGGATACACCGGTGATGCAGCCGATCCCTCAGGCGTTCTGCTGAAGCACAACGGTCTGCACATGGAGATCCAGATCGACCGTGAAGACAACATCGGCAGGAACGAGAAAGCAGGTGTCAAAGATGTGCTGGTTGAATCGGCCATCACCACCATCCAGGATTGCGAGGATTCCGTCGCTGCTGTGGATGCCGAGGACAAGGCAGTGGTTTACAGCAACTGGCTTGGCCTGATGACTGGCAACCTTGCTGAAGAATTTGCCAAGGGCGATCGCGTGGTCCGCCGAACACTGAATCCCGACCGTACCTATACAGCACCGGATGGCGGCGAGCTGACACTGCATGGTCGAAGCGTGCTGCTGGTGCGTAATGTCGGCCACTTGATGACCAATGATGCGATTCTGATGGCAGACGGCAGCGAAGTGCCCGAAGGCATCATGGACGGCATGTTCACCAGCCTGATAGCCATGCACGACCTTAAACGTACTGGCTCCGTGACGAATTCTCGAACCGGTAGCGTCTATATTGTGAAGCCAAAGATGCATGGGCCTGAAGAAGTGCAAATGACAGTGGACCTGTTTGCACGCATTGAGCAGGCCCTTGGCCTCGAGAAGAACACGCTCAAGGTCGGCATCATGGATGAAGAACGCCGCACGACCCTGAATCTGAAGGAATGTATCCGCGCGGCGAAAGAGCGGGTCATCTTCATTAACACAGGCTTCCTGGATCGAACCGGCGATGAGATACACACCAGTATGGAAGCCGGCCCCATGGTCAAGAAGACCGTGATGAAACAGCAGCCCTGGATCCTGTCTTATGAAGACTGGAATGTCGATGTGGGTCTTGCTGCAGGGCTCAAGGGTAAGGCGCAGATCGGAAAAGGTATGTGGGCCATGCCGGACGAAATGGCGCAGATGATGGCGCAGAAGATCGGCCATCCGAATGCTGGTGCCAATACAGCCTGGGTGCCGTCACCCACGGCGGCCACGTTGCATGCGATGCATTATCACCAGATCAATGTTATGAGCCGTCAGGATGAAATCAAGGCGCGTGCCCGGGCCAGCATGTCAGCCCTGCTGACAATTCCGACACTCCGTGGTGAAAACCTCTCAGAAGACGACGTGCAGAAAGAACTGGAAAACAATGCCCAGGGTATTCTTGGTTACGTGGTTCGCTGGATTGACCAGGGTGTGGGTTGTTCCAAGGTGCCCGACATTAATGATGTTGGCTTAATGGAAGACCGTGCGACCTTGAGAATTTCCTCGCAGCACATCGCCAACTGGCTGCGCCACGGGGTCTGCAGCGAAGACCAGGTCATGGAAACCATGAAGAAAATGGCAGCTGTGGTTGACCAGCAGAACGCTGGAGATGCGGAATATCGCAATATGGCACCAGATTTTGATAACAATGTTGCTTTCCAGGCAGCCTGCGAGCTCGTATTCAAAGGCACGGAACAGCCAAATGGGTATACTGAACCGGTACTGCACGCACGGCGCAAGGAAGCCAAGGCTCGCTACGGCTGACAGTACCGCTAAACATGGCAACCAAAGAGGGATAGGGTGACGAGCGAGTCAACTCCGGCAAGGATACTGATTGTCGAGGACGAGGCACTCATTGCTCGTGAGATTCAACACAAGCTCACTAACATGGGCTGGGAAGTCCTCGGGCATGCGTTCGGTGAAGAGGCGGTTGAACTCGCCATAGAAACCCAACCCGATCTCCTGCTTTCTGACATCAACCTTCGCCATGGCCTTTCCGGAATCGATCTCGCCGAGAGAATCAAGGCTGAGGTTGATGTGCCGGTGGTGTTCCTCACGGCTTATTCTGACGAAGACACAGTGGCGCGCGCCAAAACCGTCACGCCTTTTGGTTACATCATCAAGCCCGTTGAGAACCGAGAACTCCAGATCACCATTGAGATGGCGCTGTACAAGTTTCGCGTGGATAAAGAACTGCGTGAGAACCAGCAGCTTTTGCAGAGCGCGCTGGCCTGTATCGGCAGTGGCCTGATATTCCTGGATACCACCGGCAGCATCACCAACGTTAACCAGGACGCTCGTGAACTGCTGGGTGATGAAGTGCACCTCGGCAGCAGTTGGCGGACGTTATTGGACGATTCGCAGTCAGTGGCACGCACGATTACCGGCGCGCTGCGCGATCATAGCCTCGCCAAACTGCCGCCATTCCTGTTGCAGCGGAAAAACGGACCGACCAAGCTGGTGGATGGCATCCTTGGCCCGATGGATGAAGGGGCAGTGCTGATCCTGCGCGACCTTGGGAATATTGAAGACCCGGTTCAACTGAGCGCCGATGAACGTTACGCTATGCTGGGCGTGGACCAGCTTTCCCCCAGCGAATCTTCTTTCTGCCAGCTTCTGATATCACCGGACAATGTTCGGGATGCGGATCTTGGACCCATCGCGAAAAAGGTTCGTGAGACGCTGGACGCCTCCCTGCGGGCGACAGACCTCATCAGTGTCTTTGCCAATTCTGTTGTGTCGATCAGCCTGCCGTATACCGATCTGGCAGATGGTGAACAGATCGCACAGGCGCTGCTGGAACAACTAAACGGTTACCGACACTCTGACCGACTGGTGACATTCAGTGCCGGCCTTGCGCACAGCACCGGTGGAGACCAGGCGCCGATCGAGCTCTTTCAGCGTGCGAATAGCGCGCTTGAAACTGCGCGTCGTGCCGGCGGCGCCCGCTTATGGGTGGACGGTGGCCAGCCGAATATGGACTCGCGAGAACTTGGTGCAGGTAAAGATTACCGGCACATGGTGCTTTTGTGGAATGTGATGAATGCCCTCGGTGGCGCTGAATCACTGGAGGTCATGTGTGATGAATTTTGCAGGCACCTGTTCCAGATCTACCAGGCGGATCGCACAGCGCTGCTTAGCACTGACGCAGGCAAGGTGAACCTGGTCGTCGGCTATACCGCTGAGCAGGGCCGGACCGAACACATCTCCGACCTCGCCTTAAGTGAAAGCGAATTTGCAGTGGTGAACCAGGTGGCAAAGCGGGATCTGAAGAATCAGATTTTGAGTAAGACGGTGGTTCTGAGCCTGGCAGATCGCTGGGTGCTGATGGTCTCGGGTCCGGAGTTCAGTGATGACGATCACAGCTTTCTTGAAACCCTGTGCACATGAATCCCCCCGGCTTTCCCGGAGACTCTGTAGAGTGAGTCAGGCTGCATTAGCCTGACCTTCCAGTTGCTCATAGTATGCCTGTTCGAACTCAGCTGGTGGTATATCCCCAATCGGTTCAAGCAACCGCTTGTTGTTGAACCAGTCGACCCAGCTTAGGGTTGCATATTCCA
>JADHNI010000104.1 GCA_016779585.1 Pseudomonadales bacterium | reverse complement strand
TCCGCAACAATCGACTTCAGTCGACGATTCTCATCCTCAAGCTGCTTTAAACGTCGCATCTCATTCGGCAGCATCCCACCATATTTTTTCTTCCAATTGAAAAATGTGGCTTGGCTAATGCCTGCTTTACGACAAACTTCAGCAACAGGGACACCATCCTCCGCTTGTCTCAAAACAAACGCTTTTTGTGCGTCTGAAAATTTCGATGCCTTCATCGAATCCTTCTCCTCTCATCCAGCCAAGATGATCGGAAAACTCTAACTCAAATTGGTACAGATTTTTGGGGGGCAGATCAAATACCTATCAGCTAGGCTTTAGTCGTTTTCAAGTACGATACTGAAATGCTCGGTGCGTTTACCCGTTAAAAACAACAAGAAACCAAAAATGATGAGTATTAAAAAAGGAAGGCTGGACAGTTGCCATACGGTTCTCCTGTAGTTTAGTTCTATTGCTATTGAGTCCTACAATCCGAGTTTCACTCCCACTAAAAGCCGGTCGTTATCATCGAACTGGCCAAACAGACCTTGGCGGTCACCGTAGAACAGGTCCAGGCCCAACCAGATTTCGATGTTGTCTTCCAGTTCGTAACTCACCTTGGGGCGTAGCAGACCATCACCGTCATTCGTCTTGGTGATCCATAGCAGTTCAGCGATTAACGTATCGTTCCAAAAGTCACGACGGGCCAGGAAGGTGACACTGGTGTCCATTTCCGGTCGAGTGAATCCTGCCTGATAGCCAGGTAACCAGCTCTGAAACAACTGGGCGCTGATAAAAGAGTCATCCAACCCTGACCAATCCAGACCCAGCACGTAGCTCAGTTCCGCACTCTCCGCTACGCCGTCGGTGTCAGTTGGGTTATCGGTAAGGAAGAAGCGATCGGTGAAATAACCTATCTCCCCACGGATGACCCAGTCGCCGAAGGCACGACTGAAGGTACCTCCCACAACATGGGTGCGGTGGTAGCGAGGTGTGACCTCTACCACGGGAGTTAGCCCTGGAACAAAGCGCTGGTGAAACGCAGGCTGATTGTGATACTGATAGAGATAGGTGAGTGACAAGTCCCACCCGCCCACAAAACCGGTCAGGCGCGTACCGGCATCCGAGTTCTGAAGAACCCCATCATCAGGACGTTGTGGATCATTCAGCCGCACGGCAACACCTGGTGGTGCCTGGGGCACAAGGCGTGGAGAAGAGAATGCGTAGGTTACCCCCTGTTTCGGCAACGCGTGGTAGGTCCGATCCGGGATCCACAGTAGCTGCAGGGTCCAATCCCCCCCCAACCAGTCGTAGAAGGAGTGCTCCGCATTGAGCGTCCATAGAGGAATACGTGACTGATCGAAATCCTCCAGGATGAACTCACGGAATGACTGGGGATTCACCACATCCAATACTTTCAGTCCGTCGGCCTTACCCCAGACAATCTGCTGCTTGCCGAGTGTCATATACCAGTCATTAACCGAACGCTCGTAATAAAGTTCACGCAGTGCCAGTTCTGCGTTATCGCCGATCAGCACCGGCTTTGATACCTCGGCATAGGTGCCGCGCTCCATGTCCGACGGCCGCATTCCGGGTTCCGGCTGCCAACGCAGACGGGCGATGCCGGTCAGTCTGCCACCATCGTCGAAACGCCAACGTGCTTCAGGTTGCCATGCGAAATCCAGCATCTGTGTCCCGACCTTTTCGATGCCTGAACCCCAGCGACCGGTCACCAGGTTACTAATCTCGGGATCTGCGCCAAGCGCGGTTTGCGATCCGGCGATGCACAGCACTATGAGTAAAACTCTGCGCACTCAATAGCTCCTTACAGTCCCCGGCGTAAGGCAGTCTGGGTGAACAACTCATCATCCACGCCATGCTGGTAATCGATGTCACTAAAAATGAACAACGTGTTGTGTCCGGTCTTGTGGTTCTCCACCTCAATCCGGTGCTGAGTCCATATACCTTGTACCTGGCGAATTTCGCGGAAGTGGGAGGTCTTCAATTGCTTGCCCTTGATATCCCAGAACTTCGCCCGACGTACCATCCATATCTTGCTGTCGACGCACTGTTCCACTCTGCCGTAGCCAAGCTCTTTAGCCGTTTTCTCGTCCACAGGAACAGACTCCAGCAGGTAACAATGGTGACCGTCCACCTCGTCCTCACCAAGGGTTTTTCGGGTGTAGTCCTCCAGACCAATCCGGGTTTCCAGTTTGATGTCCTCGTAGGTCAGGTCGGTACCCAGAAAGTAATCGCCCCGGTCCGAGGCGGAAATGCGCCGCACCTTGCGCATGGCCGGCAGGTAAAGCCACTGGTCATCATCCTTGTCTGCATTGGGATAGTCCCAGGTCAGGAAAGCTGTGTCTCTCACATTGCTGGGCTCGAGATAGAAGATGACAGTCTTTTTCTCCTCACCATAGTACTTGCGAAACGCTCGTGTTTCTCGGGTGCGCGTTTTACCTCTTCGGTCTGTCATCTGCATGGTCAGGTTTCGGGCCACTGCCACACCCTCATCACGAGCGTTTATACGGCGCGCAACTTCATCTCCATCGGGTAGTTCAAACGCCACCGATATCGTAGGTATCAACAACACTGGTATCAACAACGTGCCAGTCAGGATTTGTCGTGTAAGGGATAACATGTTGTTCTCCTCTGTTTGAATTAGAACCATCGACGCACCCGCGCCTGGTAATCGAGATAGTTTTGGCCGAAACGCCGTGCCAGGTATGCCTCTTCCCGGGCAATCACGTAGTACCTGACAATCAGCAGAACCGGTGGCAGGGTCAGTAGTATCCAGGCATTGCCGGTGACCAGGCCGATTCCGCCGTGCAACAGAGCCAGCGCCAGATACAGCGGGTTGCGGGTATAGCGGAAAGGTCCGCTACTCATTAACTCGTTGATCGGCTGATTGGGTGGAACCGGGTTGTCGCTGCGGGCGAATTGACGAAATGCCGAACCCGCGATGATCATTGAGATGAGAACCAGGATTACCCCCAGCCCGTTCAACAGTAAAGATGCAGGTACTTTGAATGCTGAATACTCATATAAAACGAACCCGGCAATAACGCCGGTGGCGTGAATCACTGGTGGCGGTAGATGCACATTGGCGTGATTCACACCTGCCAAAGCTGTTCCTTTATTCAATGTTCGCCCCTGTGCACTCAGGCTGTGATCTTCAATCATGGTATTCACCTTATGGATAAACCCGGTTTCGATACCAGGAGCGAATAGCGCTTGCAATTTCCTGCGGCGCATCCTCCTGAATGAAATGGCCCGCATTTTCCAGCAGGACAGTACGATGATCCGGGAACAGCGCCTCGAATCGAGTGCGTTCAGGTTCCTGAAAAGCGAAGTCTTCGATTCCCCAGACAATCAGGGCAGGTCGATCGGAAAGTTCACTTAGCCCGTCATGCACCGACTGCAAGAAGGCATCTGCATCCCACAACTGGGCCGGAAAGATATGAGTAGGCGAGCGACTGGCGCTATCGGCGAAAGGTGCTGTATACATCGCGAACTCTGCATCGTCGACTTCCTGTTCAACGCCCTGTGACATAAAGAAATGAACGATACCGTTACAGCACCAGGCAGCGAACTGCCCCGGCCACCCTCCCATCAGGGTGCTGAAAACTTTGTGGCCCGTGCGCTCCAGGGGCCAGGCCCAGGTATTACCGATAACAAAAGCATCGACCCGTTCCGGGTAACGCTCGGCAACCGCGAACCCGATCGGACCACCCCAGTCCTGCACCATCAGTGTCATGCCTCGTAAATCCAGACGTTCGACGAACTCCATCATGGCAGCAGCATGTTCAGCAGCAGTGTATCCATATCCGGAGGGCGCCATGGAAAGACCGAACCCAGGATAGTCCGGCGCGATGACTCGAAAATCGTTCTTCAGTTCCTCAACAAGGTGCCGGTAGAGGAAGGACCAGGTCGGGTTGCCGTGCAGCAACAAGAGAATTGGCCCCTCACCTTCATCCAGGTAGTGGACACTGGCGCCATTTTCCAACTCGATATAGTGTGGCGTGTAGGGAAATCTTTCGGTATCAACCTCGAACTTGGGAATATTCTGGCTCGTAGCAGGTGCTGATGAACAACCTGCGATACCGAAGAATCCGACGATAACAAACGAAAGCAACGGAATCATGATGAACGTTTTCATCGCGTCACCTTCCTATTTGTCGTAACCGCTTTGCTACCTCGGGAAAGGAAAGCAAACACTGCCTGGGCAATGCCGCGAGGTGGCAGCTCTCCAAGAAAGGCAAATAGCTTGTTTAGCAGCCCTGGAGTGGCACTCGTCCGACCCGCCATTGTGGCCCGGTAGCCTGTGCTGGCAACAGCTGACAGGCTCGTTTTAGGCAGCCAGTGATAAACACGGGAAGCCCCAACGCCCGAACTGTCTACAAATTCTGTCGAGGCAGGACCGGGGCAAAGTGCTGTTATGCTGACACCGGTACCTGCCAGTTCACTCCTTAGCCCACGAGTAAACGCCAATACATAATGCTTTGAAGCCACATAGCTGGCCCAATTCGAACCGCCGGCAAAGAAAGCGACGACAGATGCCACATTGAGAATCCGACCTTTGCCCCGGGAGATCATGACAGGAAGAAACCGGCGAGTCAGCGCAGTCAGAGCAATGATATTGAGCCGTAACATTGCAGTGATCCGGTCCTGGTCGCTGCGATGGAACGGGCCATAGTCCCCTAGACCCGCGTTATTAACCAGGACGTCTAATTCGATATCCCTTGTATGCAATTCACCGATCAGGTCATCGAGCGCATCCTCCGCTGTCAAATCCAGACTGAGTGGGATGACAGTACACTGGAAGTTGTCTCGAAGAAGGTCAGCCGCCTGTTCCAGTTTCCGACAGTTACGAGCGACCAGCACTAGATCGTAGCCATGTTGTGCGAACTGCTCCGCCAACGCCAGTCCTATGCCACTGGAGCCACCAGTAATCAGTACTACAGGACGTTTTATTTCATTACTTTGTTTATCACTCATTAGCACAATAACCCACCTGTCAATTACTTTGTTCTGACTCACTGATTCCGAAATTCACTCGCAAAGATTTCACCCCATTCTCAAAACCCAGAAACCGTGGCCGGAATACTTTGGCGATAACCGGCAACAGGATCAGGCTCGAGAAGAAGCTCACAGTCACAGCCAGAGCAACGATGCTGCCGAATTCCTGCAGAATCACGATCTTGCTGGTGGCGAGCACACCGAAACCAAGTGCCAGCGCAAGGAAGTTGAAAAACAGCGCACGCCCGGTAGAGGGGAACAGCATCGCCATGGACTCATCCAGCGAGCGGTGCTCATCACGCAACAACACTTCCAGGCGTTCGATGGTATGCACTGCGAAGTCCACCCCAAGGCCTATGGCAATGGCTGCAAACATCGAGGTGCTGATCGACAGCCAGATTCCACTAGCGGCCATCACTGCATAGACTACTAGCACGGTCAGCGTGACCGGCAATACAGTGACCGTGCCAGCCACCACCGAGCGAAACGCCAATGAGGCCATCAGCCAGACCATAAACAGCGCCACACCCACGCTGCCCCAGTTGGTCTCGCCGAGACGTTTAATCCAGTGGTAATCGACATTGACCCGGCCGGACAGATGAGCCGTTATTCCCGGTGCATTAAAATGGCTGTCGATATAATCCTGCGCAGACTCCACGACGACCTTCTCGTCCGAGTATTTGCCCGAATTCATGCTGACGCGGACATTGGCCAGGCGATAGTCGTAGTCGACTTCCTCCTGGAAATCGGTGGGATCAGCGCTGGCCGAATAGAGCAGGAAGTACTGGGCGATCAGGTCCTTGTCGTCCGGCACAACATAGGCATCTCGCCGGCCCTCATTCAGGGACCGATTCATCTGTTTGAGATAGTCCACCACCGAGGTACTACCTCCGACATGTGGCAATGTTTCAATATAGCTTTGCAGCGCCTCGATGCGCGCCAGATTTTGCGGTTTGAAAATATCTTCGGCTTCCGGCGTCTCCACCAGAATGTCGAGGTAGTGCGCGCCATCGAACAATCGGTTAATCACCGTATCGGCTTTGACGATAGGCTCATGCTTCTGGAATACGCGGATGCGCGACTCGTTGAGTTCCAGTTGGGTGGCACCATAGACTCCAACTACAGCCATCACAAATGCAATGGCCAGTACTAGCCGGGGTTTATGTAAAACAGACTTGCCAAACTTCGTCATAAGCCTGCCAAAATAGTCAACACGCGCCTGGCCCGGCTGCGGATCGGGACGGTAGGACGGACTGGGTTTCAGTTTCAGCAGACTCAGCCAGCCGGGTACCACGGTAACGGAAAACAGCCATGCAGCACCCACACCGATCATCGCGAACAAACCGAAATACTGCATCGGCGGCATAACCGAGGCCAGGTAAAGACCGAAAAACCCGGCCTGTGTGGTCAGCGTTGTCATTGTGATGGGCCGCCACATATGCACCATGGTGCGCACCACAATCTCGCGCGGACTGTCCTGCGGGTAACGTGCCTTCTCCTCGTAATATTGACTGAAGATATGAATCGAATCCGCTACGGCAATGCCGATCAACACCGGTAACAGACCATTGGTTACCACGAAGAAACTGACCTCGAAGGCGGCCATCATGCCGATGGCTGAAGCCACTGTGGCCAGCACAACAAAATTCGGCAGAAGGGCCCCTCTCAGGGTGCGAAAGGCGATGAACAAAATAATCGTGATGACCAAGGCTGCCAGCGGATTCATACGTTGAGCATCGGCATCGATATAACTACCCAGATAACCGCTAACAGCGCCCTCGCCAGCAACGTGGATCTGTTCGCCAGCATTTGCTGGAGCATTATCTGCGAGCATCAACAGATCCTCGTAGAGCTGTTGCGCCTTGGTCTGGTCAGATACTTCAGCCACGATTAGAGTGGCACTACCGTCTTCCGCTACCAGGCTGCCAATATAGAGAGGAAAATCCATCACTGCGGCACGCACCTGATCTGCCTGTTCCTGACGCTCAGGGATCGCCTCCCAGAAAGACTCAACGCGCATGCCTTCTTCGTAGCCGCTGATGTTATTCTCAGTGGCGAGGCTGGTAATACGATCTGGATCTACGTTATCCAGTCTGGCTATTTCTTCAGTCAGCCAGTCCACCAAGGCGAGAGAATTCGGGTTGAACACGCCGTGTGGGCCATCGTTCACAACTGCCACCACCATCGGGTCGGTCAGGCCGAAGATGTCCTTGACCTTGTCACGATAGACCAGGGCAGGCTCGTCATCCGGCAGGAAGGCATCCGAACGGGTGTCCTTGACCAGGCTGGGGACAAATGAGGCACAAGCGATGATCAGCGCCAGTCCCAGAACAATAAAAGTCCTGGGAAACGCTGTAATCCACCAGAAAACCCGCCAGGCCCTAGTCTGTTTCAAAGCATTATGAGTCATACCTTGATCTCTCCAATTGTTGAATGAGGCCTGAGTAAATCGATATAGAATTCATAAACAGACCAACTAGTTTGTTCGCAAAGAATATTAGACCAGACCAACTAGTTTGTCTATAATTAATTTTATGAAGTATTTATTCGCGCCAAATATCCACAGGCGCCAAAACCGGAAAAAACCGATGACGATCAGAAACCCACAGCAGACGCGAGAACGTCTGTTACAAGCTGCCTTCCAGGAGATTCACGCCCATGGTTTTCAGGGCATGCGAGTCGATGAAGTATTGCGCCTGACTGGCCTGCAAAAGGGGGCCTTCTACCACCATTTCGGTAGCAAGACTAAACTGGGCTACGCAGTACTGGAGGAGCAAGTCAGACCGCTGATCGAGTCACTCTGGCTCGAACCTCTTACGAAAATTGAGGATCCAGTTTGTGACTTCCCTCTTCTTCTGGACAGCCTTGGCGAGCGCATCCCACCCACCATGCACGAACATGGGTGCCCACTGAATAACCTGGCACAGGAAATGGCCAGCCAGGATGAAGGATTTCAGGAACGCATTGCGCAGATGTTCACCCAGTGGATCGATGCTTTCGAGGTGATGTTTGAACAGGGCAAGCCGGATGGTTATATCCGTAAGGATGTCGATAGCCGTACTGTAGCCCGATTCGTGGTCACGGTACTCGAAGGCTGCATCGGCATGTACAAGGTGGATCATGCTCAGGAACAGTGGGCCGCGTGCAGGTCGCAGATATCTATTTATCTGCAAACCCTGAGACCTGTGAATAACTGAATTATCAAAAGCTTCGAAAGACCAATAGATGAGTTCCTGGCGTGGCTTTCGAATATAAAATAAATATTCATATTCACATATGGAGCTGATCCTGGCTAAGATCTGCCTTTCAATGCTAGCAGATGCCTGACGCGAATAAGATAAGTCTGGGAGTTAAACAACTTAGACGCATATGAGGTTTGATGCCTGTATGTGCCAGCCAGTGCCAGACTTTGCCTGCCAGTACCAGTCACTCCCACTCTATGGTGGCAGGTGGCTTGGAACTAACGTCATACACGACGCGACTCACATCTTCTATCTCATTGATGATTCGACCTGACACGCGCTCAATGAACTCATAGGGTAAATGCGCCCAACGAGCT
>JADHNI010000103.1 GCA_016779585.1 Pseudomonadales bacterium | reverse complement strand
ATCACTTCACCACAGGCTTCATCGATCAATTCGTTCTCGATATGGTTCATCGCGTTGATCTCGCGTACCTGGTCTGCTGTCATGTCGCAGGGCCGGAACTCCCGCGGTGATTCAAGGTTTGTCCAGAGGGTACCTTCGAAGTAACCTCGCCAGTGTCGCGGTTTCGCATCAAGCCACGTTTCCAGTTGTTCACGTTTTTCGCTGTACAGTGCCGGCAGGGGAACTTCCCGCCAGTTGATCCTGTGCAATTCTGACTCGGGGACATCCCAGGGATGGTGCGGGTCGGGGAAACTCATCCAGCAGAACCAGGGGGGAATCTGCCTTTTGCTCGCTTAACCAGGCTTTGGTTCGATCCGCTACCCATTGGGTGTGATACAGCTCCCGGGGCACATCCATCGGCCAGACCTGGATCGCTCCGGTACCTGTCTTTCCGATCGTGTTCTGGCCCTTGTTAGTCACCATGGGATAGAACCGGGCTTTGGTTTCCGGGTATGCCTCCATGAATCGATCGCAGTGGCTGTGCCCCTCAAAGAAGTGGTTGGCCAGTTCCATGTGATCGAAGCCGCGATGTGGCCCAGTGGATTCTTCGAGAGCCATCCGGTTTTCAAAGAAATCATCGGGTGAACCCAGCCAGGGCTCGAAGTGGGCCTTTCCCAGAAGGGCAGTGTTGTAGCCATGGGTTTTCAAGTGGTGGGCAACGGTGTGCCGTTCCTCGGGCATTGATACGCCGTTCATCCACACGCCGTGGGAGCCAACGTGCTGCCCTGTGATGATGGTTGCCTGGGCGGGCATGCACACGACGTTCTGGTTGTGCGCGCGCCTGGAGTTGATGCCGTCCGCTGAAAGTTTGTCTATGTTTTTTTGTGTTTGCAACCTGTCCACCATTACAACCCAGTGCGTCGTAACGCATCTGGTCTGTTGTGATCAACAGAATGTTTCGTTTTGTCACCCGGCCTGCCTCAGTACTCCACAGCAGAATGCTCGAACTCAAAACCGCCGGGTTTCATGATCAGTCGATGGGTCTTCCGATTGTTTGAAGCATTCATCGTTTCATAGGCCGAATCTTCTGCCCACAGGGCGATCCTTGAGCCGTCCTCGTCCTGGACAATGCGGGTTTCGTAATAACGTGGTGGCAACGCGTCAAGATGCTTCGCCGCCTGTTCGGCTGTATCAAATTTTGACAACTGGTACAGGCTGATCCAGGTGGGTGGTGCCAGGTCTATTTCACCCCTGGCATGACGTTCAAGCGCTTCGCCGGGATTGATCCACTGGTGATCCTGGATCTCTCCGCCGTCGATCGTGATTTCGTGATCTTCATCGGCTTCCGTGACAAAAAACCAGGTGGCGTAGCGTTTGGGCGTGATGGGTGGCGGTGTCCAGTGGGCAAACCAGACAAATGCATCCTTGGGTAACCGGATTCCTGCTTCTTCCTCCGCTTCTCGCATGGCCGCATGGCGTGCGGCATTATCAACATCATCGCCACCTTCGTAATCTTCCGGGTCGATCTTGCCGCCCGGAAAAACCCACATGCCGCCAAAAGCAATCTTTGATGTCTTGTGCAGCATCAGTACTTCGGGTCCCGGCGCTTCGTCTTCGTCGCGTAGCAGCAACACGGTAGCCGCGGGGATGGGTGGCGGCACTTCCTTTTTTTTGTGCTGATCTTCAACGTCGCCGTAGATGTCGTTCTTGTGTTTACTCATGATGCGTTTTCTTTCATCCAGTTCGGTTTTCGTTTTTCACGGAAAGCTGCCATGCCCTCAGTACCTTCTTCTGATTCAAACAGTCGCTTGCTCCAGGCGGGCGTTTCTTCGAAGCCTTGTGCGATAGAGATTTCGTCAACCCGGCGCACCAGTTTCTTGGCTTCCTGCACCGCGAGCGGACCACCAAGGTTAATCATATCTATTTCCTCGCGGACTGCTTGCATCAGCTCACTCTCCGGAACGGCACGATGGGCGAGCTGCATTTTAACTGCATTCTCGCCATTAAATCGTTCACCCGTGAGAAACAGCTTCATGGTGTGGTGTCTGCCCATCTTTGGTACACAGACAACTGCGATAACAGCAGGGATTACGCCTATGCGTACTTCGCTGAAGCTGTAGATCGCCTCGGAAGAGGTGATTGCAATGTCAGCGGCTGCGACGAGGCCAATACCACCCGCGAAGGCCGGACCGTTGACAGCCGTAATCACAGGTTTCGGACTTTCGAGGATCGCATTCAGCAGGTCCGGGTAGGTGATAGCCTGCTGGCCGGCGACCAATTCTCCCGGCGGACTTTTCAGGTCTGCGCCGGAACAGAAAGCGGAGCCGGATCCCGTGATCACGATACATCGCACCTTGTCATCACTGTTGGCAGCCGCGAGGTGGGCGAATACCTCGTTGACCAGGACTGCCGATAGAGCGTTTCTAGCTTCCGGTCGGTTTAGCGTGATCCACGCGGCACCCGCCTGGACTTCGTAAATTGTGGCTTCCTGACCGGGCATTTTTCCTCCGCAGTTAAACTTCTGTTTCGGGCCCGAAATTACCATAGATTGAACATGGACGGGCAATCCCTTAGGGTTAGCATCCTTTCAGCTAACGATAACTGAACATTATGGAAAAAGAGTTTCGTTCAATCCTCACGCAGATCGGGGAAGACCCTGAGCGTGAAGGTCTGCTCGACACACCCGGGCGTGCCTCCAGGGCGATGGAGTTCCTGACACGTGGCTATCATCAGACACTGGAACAGGTCGTCAATGAAGCACTCTTTGAATCTGACACCAGTGAGATGATTCTGGTGCAGGACATTGAGCTTTACTCCATGTGTGAGCATCACATGCTGCCGTTTATCGGCAAATGCCATGTTGCGTATGTGCCAACGGGCAAGGTGCTGGGACTGTCCAAGGTTGCCAGGATCGTTGATATGTATGCACGCAGGCTGCAGATCCAGGAAAACCTGACCAAACGGATCGCAGAAGCAATCCAGGAAGTAACAGGTGCTTCAGGTGTTGGGGTTATCATCGAAGCACAGCATATGTGCATGATGATGCGCGGCGTCGAAAAACAGAACTCAGTCATGAAAACCTCAGTGATGCTGGGAAGCTTTCGCGATGACCAGTCAACGCGAATGGAGTTTCTCTCGCTGATTGGCAGCTAGGGACGAGACAGCAGATGCCAGGCAGTTCCATCGGAGAGATGTTCAGGGTAACCACCTTTGGCGAAAGCCATGGGCTCGCGCTCGGCTGCGTGGTTGATGGCTGCCCTCCGGGGCTTGAATTGTCCGAAGCGGATCTGCAGGGTGACCTGGATAGGCGCAAACCGGGTACCAGCAAGTTTGCCACCCAGAGAAAAGAAGGTGATGAGGTCAGGATACTCTCCGGCGTGTTCGAGGGGGTCACCACCGGCACTTCGATTGGACTTGTCATCGAAAACGAGGATCAGCGCTCCAAAGACTACTCCGAGATCAAGGACAAGTATCGGCCGGCACACGCTGACTTCACCTACCAGCAGAAATATGGAATCCGTGACTATCGCGGCGGAGGCAGGTCGTCAGCGCGTGAGACTGCCATGCGCGTTGCTGCCGGGGCTATCGCGAAAAAGTACATGCTGTTAAAACACGGCATCACGGTACGTGGTTACCTGGCACAGATGGGTGACATCACCATTCAGGATTTTGACTGGGATGAGGTTAACCAGAATCCGTTCTTCTGTCCGGACAAGGCCAAGGTCCCGGAAATGGAAAACCTGATCGACCAGCTCAGGCGTGGCGGTGATTCTGTTGGTGCCAAAGTGACTGTGGTTGCAAGTCATGTCCCGGTTGGCCTGGGTGAACCTGTCTTTGACCGGCTGGATGCAGAGCTGGCGCGGGCACTAATGAGCATTAACGCCGTCAAGGGTGTGGAAATAGGCGCCGGTTTTGATGTGGTCAGCGCCCGGGGTTCACAGCATCGTGATGAGATGACACCGCAGGGGTTCAGTTCGAACAATGCCGGTGGCATTCTCGGCGGGATATCAACCGGCCAGGATATCGTGGCCAGTATCGCCCTGAAGCCAACGTCCAGTATTACAACCCCCGCAAAAACCGTGACGATCGATGGTGAGACTGCGGAAATTGTCACCAAGGGGCGGCATGACCCGTGTGTCGGGGTTCGCGCAACTCCCATTGCGGAAGCGATGGTCGCGCTTGTCCTGATGGATCATCTTCTAAGGCACCGGGGCCAGAATGCTGACGTTTCAGTCAGCAGTCCGTTCGAAATCTAGCGCTGGTAGTCAGAATCCCCGCGAAGCAGGTCGATGAAAGCTTCGCCCGCGTTCGAGAGGGTGCGATTTACATGGTGAATCACGCCCAGTGTTCTGGCGATATCGATTTCTATATCGAGTACAGCAACATCATCTTCAACCATGGTTGTTGGCAGGACACTCCAGCCAAGTCCAACGCCAATCAGCATCTTGATGGTCTCCAGGTAGTTGGTCGACATGCCGACTTCAAGGTGCAGCCCATGCTCCTCGAAAATGCCTTTAACGATTCGACCCGTAAAGGTCGTCATGTCAGGCAGGATGGCCGCATATTCCGCCAGCATTTCCAGATCCAGATTTTTACGCCTCGCCAGTTCATGTGACCTTGAGCAGACAAAAACCAGCTCGTCGCGCCAGATGGGCTCCGCAATGAGTCGCTCGTGTGAAACGGGAGCAAGTGTGATGATCGCCATTTCCAGTTCGCCCTGGATGATTCGTTCGTGGGCCACCTCAGAATCCATGAAATGCAGGTCTAGGGTAACTTCCGGGTGCCGCACAACGTAGGTGTTGAGCACGCGTGGCAGGCGCCAGAGTCCAACATGGTGGCTGGTTGCCAGGGACAACTGTCCACCAACCTGACCACTCAGATTGCGGATGGCTCTTTCTGTGTCCTCGATCTGCTGCAGGATGATATTTGCGCGTGACACCAGGGAGTGTCCTGCCTCTGTCAGTGACACAGTGCGCCCGATTCGATCGAACAGGCGGGCATCGAGCTGTTGTTCCAGCTGGGCGATACGTTTGCTGATAGCAGGCTGGGTCAGGTGCATCCTGTCAGCGGCCTGGCTGAACGAGCTTACCTCGGCAACTGCAAGAAAGGCTTTAAGGCTGTCTATATCCATAAATGCCCTCGTGCCGCATTAGCCTCATTCCGACATTTCATGCAATCGATGATAAATATGAATTTGTTTTATAGCAATGTCAGCCTTAGACTGCGCGCGTTAAATCTTTGATGCATAGAGACAACCATGAGTGGATATGATGTAGCAGTCGTTGGAGCAACCGGTGCCGTCGGCGAGGTCATGCTGGAGATCCTTGAACAGAGGGATTTCCCCGTCCGTAACCTGCACCTGCTGGCCAGTGAACGTTCCGCCGGGTCAAGGCTGCAGTTTCGCGGTAAATCCATCGTCGTGGAGGACCTCGCCACTTTTGATTTCAGCAAGGTAAAAATTGGCCTGTTTTCCGCCGGTGGCAGCATTTCCGCGGAGTATGCGCCGAAAGCGGCGGAGCAGGGGTGTGTCGTCATTGATAACACCTCGCATTTCCGCAGGGATGAAGATATCCCGCTCGTGGTGCCAGAGGTTAACGGCCATCGAATTGCTGATTACAAAAACCGCGGCATTATCGCGAACCCCAATTGCTCCACGATACAGATGCTGGTGGCACTGAAGCCCATCCAGGACGCGGTTGGTATCTCAAGGATCAATGTCGCAACCTACCAGGCGGTTTCCGGCGCAGGCAAGCGTGCCATCGAAGAGCTGGCAACACAGACGGCGAAACTGCTGAACGCCCAACCGATCGAAATAGCGGTGTTTCCCCAGCAGATCGCGTTCAATGCGATCCCCTATATCGGCGACTTCCAGGACAACGGTTACACCATGGAAGAGATGAAAATGGTCTGGGAAACACAGAAAATCTTTGAAGATCAATCTATTGCGGTCAATCCCAGCTGTGTCAGGGTGCCCGTGTTCTATGGTCACAGCGAGGCCGTCCATATTGAGACTAAAGCACCGCTTTCTGCCGTTGACGCGAAGAAACTTCTGGCGGCGGCCGAGGGTGTTGAACTCATTGATGACCAGCTAAACCCTGATTTTCCTACTGCGGTAAGGGATTCCGCGGGTACTGACCCGGTGTTTGTGGGCAGGGTCCGAGAGGACATCTCGATCGAGAATGGACTGAACCTCTGGATCGTATCCGACAATGTGCGTAAAGGCGCAGCCCTTAACAGTATACAAATCGCGGAAGTTTTGCTAAGACATCTGCAATAAGCGATACTTAACGCAACATTTAGAGATCATTTCGAGGTTTTACCGTCAGGTTAGTGATAACCGGCGGATTTTTTTGCGTCACTACCCGACCCATCTCGAAAATGTGCTGATAACCTCGATCAAGATGTCAGAGTAGAGAGGGGAATGATAATGATACTAAGGCTCCGGTTGCTGCTTGCGACACTCTTTGCACTATACAGTGGCTCTGTATTTGCCGTTGGGCTTGGAGAACTCGAGCTCAAATCCCACCTAAACCAGCGTTTTGATGCAGAAGTTGTGTTGACCAGCGTTGGTGCGCTGGAACTGGACGAAATCATTGCCAATTTGGCCTCCCAGGAGGATTTCGACAGGGTAGGCGTTGCGCGTGACTATCATTTGACGGACCTGCGATTCAAGGTCCGGCAACGTGAAGACGGCGAGTACATTGTTCATGTCACCAGCAGCCGTCCTATTATCGAGCCTTTCCTGAATTTCATTGTTGAGGCGATCTGGCCAACCGGCAGGATTCTTCGCGAATACACCGTGCTGCTGGACCCCCCGGTTTTTGGAACCGAGGGGATCGAAAAAATCGCACCCGGCAATGCAGGTCGTGCTACCCCATCCGACATCTCAGGCAGCAGTTCCGCCAGCAGCAGGCGTCGGGAAATTCCACCTGCACCAACAGTCAGCAGTGGTCGAGTTGAAGGTGTTGTAACCCAGGACGACGAGTATGGCGTGACGGGGCCAGGCGATAGGCTCTGGACAATCGCCATGAAAGTCCGCCCCTCTGAAGATGTCTCTGTGCAGCAGACCATGCTGGCCCTGCAGCGTGCGAATCCCGAAGCATTTATCAATAACAACATCAACCTGCTTAAGGCAGGTCATGTGCTCCGCATTCCGGACATGAGCGAGATTCGTGCTGAATCCACGGACCAGGCCATCGCAGAAGTGCGTGCCCAGAACGAAGAGTTCGAAGAGTATCGCTCCGGTGAGGTTACCCAGCTCGATGCTCGCAGAACAGCGCGGCGTGCGGATCCCAGTGAAGAAAGCAGCGACGACGGTGAATTGAAACTGCTCGCGGCGGATCGTTCTTCCGGTGATCGTTCTGGTGCCGATGATGCCGAGGTTGCGGAATTGGAGAACGAACTGGCAGTTGCGCGTGAAGACCTGGATCGCGCAAGACTCGCAAACAGCGAAATGAATGTTCGTCTTGATGATCTTGAAGGACAGCTCGAGACGCTTAATGAGATTGTTAAGCTGAAAGATGACCAGCTGGCTGCTCTAAGGGCAGAACTGAATCGTCAGCAAACCGCAGCGCTGAACCAGCCTGCAACTCCGGCGGTCACTACCCCACAATCTTCGTCCAGCGGATCACTCTTATCCAACCCTCTTGTACTTGGGGGTGTCGGTGTGCTGCTGATTGCGCTGGTGGCTGGAGGCCTGATCTTTATGCGTCGCCGCGGCCAGTCTGATGACGACGATACTGAAGATTTTCCTGGCGCGCTGATGGATGAAGAGCCGTCACTGTCGCTGGCGGACGAAGCAGCACCTGCAGACGACTCTGAGGAGCCCGTGGAAGAGGGTGAAGACGAAGATGTAACCCAACAGACAAGCGATGTTATCGGCGAGGCAGAGATCTATATCGCTTATGGCCGATTCCCGCAGGCGATCAGCTTCCTGCAGAATGCTATAGAAAATGAGCCTGACCGTACCGATATCCAGCTCAAACTGCTGGAGGTCTATGTTCAGACTGAAGATGCAACCGCATTTAACCTGCAACTGGAGCAACTGAAGCTGCTGGGTGATGAGGAAGCGACAGGCAAGGCGCTCGAATTGCAGGCCCAGATTCCCGGTGCTGCAGAAGAAAGTGCTGCTGCCATGGATGCGACTATTGTTTCTTCTGAGCCGATCGCCGCAATCGAAGAGCCGGCTGATGACGATGATGATGACGATCTGTCTTTCGATCTCGACGACCTGGATTCAGAAACTGACGACGATGACCTGGACCTGGGTTCAGAGGGCGACGACGGTGAAGAGCTCAGCCTGGATGAAGCCATGGAACTGGGTGACGCAGACCTGGACCTGGATCTGGATGCGGCGCTGGAAGAAGTTGCGCCTGCTGAAGAAGAGGAAGAGGCCATTGACCTTGACCTTGATGATGAGATCGATCTCGACTTCGATGATGACACCGGAGACGAGCTTGCCAGTACCCAGCAACTGGACACGGATGAGCTTGAGCTCGGGGATGACCTGGATCTGGATCTGGGTGACGACGACGGTATTGAACTCGACCTTGATGGTGCCGATGACGATGGCTTAGAGCTCGACCTGGGTGGCGA
>JADHNI010000035.1 GCA_016779585.1 Pseudomonadales bacterium | reverse complement strand
CAAGTTCGAGAGACCTGTCTTGGCTCACCCTGAGCCCAGTTCAAGACTTTAAGACGCCAGGCCACCAGCCTCGCTTGCTGTGCTTTTGTCATTATGTTCTCCTCTAAATCTAGCTATTAGAAAAGAACTGGATGTGTCATGCATCTAGTGAGAATTCACAAGTTCCTCGTCAGTCACGTAGCGTTGACGTGGTTTCGGTGTTTTAAGTCTCAGTTCGCCCTTGATGGGGTTTCTTTTCAGTAGCCCCCATTGGACGGCGATCGTGCACATATGACGCAATACCTCGATGGTACGTCGAGCAATGACCCTTTCACCGTTTGCTTCAAAGTACTGATAACAATGCCTTGGTTCCAGTTCATGGTCTGCCGTGGTGACCTGTACGGTGCGCTGCTGATACGCCATGGGCACGGAGTACTTGTTGGCGGCATAGGAGATCAGACCGGTCTTGTCGACTTTGCGGGTCTGCTGCTCAGCCGGTAGTTTGGCCGCAAGGTAAGGGCCCATGGCACAACGTTCCTGCTCATCGTAGTGTACACGAGGGACCAGGCCCGTGGTGCCATGGGTGCGGCAGTTGGCAACCTCATCCAGCCAGGTCTGGACATGGTCAGCCAGTGCCGACCAGTCACGGTAGAGATCACCGTACAGACAGTCGCCCTTGACGAACTTGACACCGGCTTCCACCTTGCCCTTGGACTCCGGATCGTAACCCGCACAAACCCGGACCTCGAGGCCGACACTGCTGGCGTACTGGTGGAAGCGGTGGTTGAGCGCCACCTCGCGGAACTCCTCCTTGATCACTACCAGTTTTGTCTGGTCATACACGCACTCCTCAGGGATACCGCCAAAGTAGCGGAAGGCCGCATCGTGCATGTGGATGAACGTAGTCGTA
The DNA here is from genome assembly GCA_016779585.1 of Pseudomonadales bacterium. GTDB lineage: Bacteria > Pseudomonadota > Gammaproteobacteria > Pseudomonadales > Azotimanducaceae > UBA9659. The sequence goes on along the minus strand of JADHNI010000035.1, from coordinate 37,157 downwards.
TCAATCGGTCTCGGTGACAGGCTGACGTACATCAGCCGCGAGTACGACAGGACAAACACCAGGAAGTACACGGTGCGTTGAACGCCCCCGATGTTGACCTCGCGTAACTCACCGCCATCGACCTGGCACTGCACGCCGGGTACATCGTCGATCACGGGCTGGTAGTGACGTCGCTGGGTACTGGCGACCAATGGCCTGAGTTGCTGCAGATAGCGTCGCAGGGTGCGTTCAGAGACATCGAGCTCTGGTACTTTGGCTTTGAGCTTGCGATAGACCTTCGGGGTCTTCAGGTCACCGTAGCGGCTGAGCAGACTCTTGAGGTAACTTCGGTACTCATCGAGCACCTTGTAACGCTGGCGGTCTGACAGCGTCCGTTCGACCTCCTGCTCATCCATCCGCAGGTATTTGCGGATGGTGTTCCTTGACACGCCGAGGGCACGCTCAATCTCCTTGATTGAACTGCCACGACCCTCGTCGTACATGGCTTTTATCTTGTGAATCATGACCCAATCCTTCATGTACAGCTCCCTTCATGAGGAGCTGTGATTGTCGTTGAAGTGAAGAAAGGGGGGCAAAATTGTTGACCGGTAGGGGGTCAATTTAAATGGCCGTTAACACCCGTCGCACACTAGAAGTCGTTCTAACGAATAAGTCTCTGTCTGAAAGAAAAATCCCTATTTAAGTTTAGCGTTTGTCACCGTACGCCAGCGCCGAACGACTCAATATGTGTGACTTCTGAAATTTTTCTGGAGAATTTTTTGGCACCAGAACCCTTTTCACACAGGCCTAAGGTAGGCTCGCTTGGTGCTGGAACTCTGAGTCACAGACAACGTCAAAATGAGCTCATCGAACCCCAAAATGGCTTCATTTTTGTGACAGTAGGTGGTTTTTGTGACAGCCAAAAAAAACGGCCCGCTAGAGGCCGTGATTTTGGTGGGTCGTGCTGGATTCGAACCAGCGACCAATTGGTTAAAAGCCAACTGCTCTACCAACTGAGCTAACGACCCGAAAAGAAGGCCGGTATCATACCGATTTAGACCCAAAACACAAGGGAGTCTAGGGCATGTTGGCGAGTACCGAATTCACGACTTCGGGGGACCAGTCCCGGCCCGTCAGGCCATCAATCGTGACGATGCCGCCTGGATTGATGACGTTCACCTCAATCAGCCAGGGGAACGCCAGGTCAACGCCGCAAAACCAGCCGCCTTCCCGCATCAGGTAACCCGCAAGGCGTTCGCAAAGCGCCTGTTCTTCCCCGGACAGCGCGCATGCTTCTGCGATAGCACCCTGCGCCAGGTTTGTCGTCTGGCCTGATTCTGCCAGTCGCCGGTACTGGCTGATGACCCTGCCGCCGGCCATCAGCACCCGTTTTTCGCCTTGCTCGATCTCCGGCAGGTAACGTTGCAACATTGCATAGCCGGTGCTGCCTTTGAAAATTCGCTCCATCAGATCGTGAATGTTTTTGTCGTCTGACCTGACCCTGTAGATGTCCTGTCCGAGGCTGCCGGCCGGGGGTTTCAATATCCAGTCACCACCTTTCCTGGTGATGATGTCAGCGAGGTGGTCTGCATTAGTGTCGGCAAAGGTTTCAGGTACCTGGAATACATCCTGGGCAGCCAGCAGGTACTTGCTCTTCAAATGCATGATTGCATCGGTGGAGTTGATGAGCGTCATTGTTCTGGACACCACATACAGCAGCTGGAATTTGTCGAGGAAAGTGGCGCGTTCACCCAGACCGAGGAGCCAGATGAGATCGTGGTCGAGAACCTTGGACATCGACGTTGGCCACGGATCGCCTTTTGCAAGGTGCGAGACGTCCAGGCAGCCGGAAGCTTCGACCCGATTGTTGCTTAGACGTAGTGTGTCCACGAACAAAATGTCCACGCCATAGCCGCGTTCTTTCAGGGCAGGCAGGAATCGGAGGAAGTTGTCGTCCTCGACAAACGGTGTCTCCTTGATGAGTAGCGCGATTCGTTTCATGGCTGGGCTATAATAGCCTCCCTCTTAAGGGTATTAGAAACCCGGAACAGGTAAATGACGAACATAGCATTTGATGTACCTCTCCATCAGAGTCACATGATGAGCGATGCTGAGGTGGCTGAATACAAGGAGCGAATCCGCGCACTGCTGATCGAAAAGAATGCGGCCATTGTGGCTCATTACTATACGGATGATGCGATCCAGGAACTGGCGGAAGAAACCGGGGGCTTTGTGTCCGATTCCCTGGAGATGGCACGCTTCGGTGCCCGCTGTGATGCACAAACGCTGGTGGTCGCCGGCGTCAAGTTCATGGGAGAAACCGCCAAGATCCTGAGCCCCGAAAAACGCGTGCTCATGCCAACACTCGAAGCCACCTGTTCGCTGGATCTCGGTTGTCCCATTGAAGAGTTTTCTGCCTTCTGCGATGAGCATCCTGATCACACAGTGATTGTCTACGCGAATACTTCAGCAGCGGTGAAAGCCCGTTCTGACTGGGTCGTAACCTCCAGCATTGCGCTTGAGGTGGCTGAGCACCTGATGGATGAAGGCAAACCCATGATCTGGGCGCCTGATCGCTACCTGGGTTCTTACATTAACAATGAAACCGGTGCGGACATGGTGCTGTGGGATGGTTCCTGCATCGTACACGAGGAGTTCAAGGCCAAGGGTCTGAAAGACCTGATGCATGTATACCCTGACGCCGCCGTACTGGTACACCCTGAATCTCCGCCCTCAGTGATAGAGCTGGCTGACGTGGTCGGCTCTACGACGCAGATCATCAAGGCATCGCAGCAGATGCCGAACAAGCAGTTTATCGTCGCAACAGACAAGGGCATCTTTCACAAGATGCGAGTGCTCGCGCCGGACAAGGTGTTTATCGAAGCGCCGACGGCGGGCAGCGGTGCAACGTGTCGCAGCTGCGCCCATTGCCCCTGGATGGGCATGAATGCTCTGGAAAATCTCGAGTCTTCCCTGCGGGATGGCAGCAACGAGGTGCTGGTGGATGAGGAGATTCGTGAGAAGGCGATGATCCCGCTGCAGCGGATGGTGGATTTTCAAACCAGGGGGGATTTTAGGCTCCGCACCTGAAGCGTAGCTTCAGGTTACGTGCCACCCTTGGCTTTCGCCACATCAGATTCGTGCTGTATTAGCACGAATCTTCGATATGGCTGTCGCCGATGAAAGGGAGCTTAGCTCCCTTTCATGGCCCAGATATCCTCAAGACGTTGCTGAATCCGCGCACTTTTCTGGAAGTCGTGCCGAACCAGGGGTAATGCGTAACCCAGCTGTTTGATAGCCAGATCAAAGGCGCCGTTCAGCACGAAGTACTCAGCCCGCGCTTCATGCACCCCGGGAATATTGTTGGCAAGCCCGTAGGCTTCTGCGAGCAGGTACCAGATGTATTCATCGTTGGGTCTGTCGACACTGATCGGGATCAGTACGTCCAGCGCGGCATGTGGCTTGCGTGCTGCAAGGAACGCCTCGGCATAGTTGACCGAAAGAGGATAATTGCTGGGAGTCAGGTCCAGAGCCTCTTCCAGCAACTCCAGGGCGATCTCAGGCTGCTGGGCAGCCTGGTAAGATTCAGCTTCCGCGATACGAAAGGCGATATTGAGCGGATATTGTTCACGCAGCTTGCGGATATGTACGCGAGCCTCGTCAAATTTCATTTCTTTTGTAAGCAGCAGTGCCAGTCCATACCTGCTGGCGGTTTGCTCTTCTGCAGAACCCTGGTCCAAACCTTCCCTGAATCGCGCTATATCATCACGTACATTGGTTGAGGTCAACGCCCGTGCGCGTGCACGCATCAACTGGTACTCCAGCCTTGGCGGGTAGATCTCTTTCGGGAAACCGCTCGCCTGGTTGTAGGAATCTGCAATACGGGATTTGGTCACCGGGTGGGTCCTGAGGAATTCCGGTATCCGGTCACCATCACTGTACCGGCTTGCCCGCTGCAGTCGTTCAAACATGTAAGCCATGGCGCGTGGATCCATGCCGGAATCCGCAAGGGTATCAATGCCCACCCGATCGGCTTCTGCCTCCCGTTCCCTTGAATATTTCAGGAACTCATTCTGGCTGTAGCCCTGGGTGCCGGCAAAGGCGGCCAGTGCCGCATCACCACCAGCTGTTGCAGCAAGGATAATGCCGGCGATAAAACCCGCGATGTTAATGGCAGAGTTTTTCCTTCCCTCGGCGAGTTTTCTCGCGAAGTGTCGCTGGCTCAGGTGGGCAATTTCATGGGCCAGGATGGCTGACATTTCATGTTCTGTCTGACCATAGAAGAAGAGGCCATGATGCACGCCGATAATGCCACCAGGCGCGGCGAAAGCGTTCAGTGTGGGGTTTTTAATGAGCACGAGATCAATACGCCGGTCCTCCAACTGGCTGTTTGACGCAAGCCTGTATATCAGGTGTTCCAGGTAATCCTGCAGGATGGGGTCATCCAGGGTGGGAGCCTGTGCGCGGATAGAGCGCAGGAACTGCTGGCCGAGCGCGCGCTCCTGCTCCAGGGAGATAATCCCGGAGGTGCTGTCGCCGAAGCTCGGCAGGTCGTTTGCCCTGGCGTTGGCTGACAGGGCAAAAATGACAACAAGCGCTGCACGCAGCAGTTGATTCATGTTGAAAAGGTTCTGGCTCAAATCTATGAGACCCATTATCGCACTAATAGTTTCCGCAGTTCGTCCGGGCAGTTTCCGCTATAATCGGGCGCATGGATATTGATCAGAAACTGGACGCCTGCGGGCTCACCTGCCCCTTACCGCTGCTCAAGGCAAAGCAGACGCTGAACAAGATGGACAGCGGGCTGGTGCTGGAAGTTGTTTGCACCGACCCGGGTTCGGTCCGGGATTTTGAAGTCTTCGCGAAGCAGAGCGGCAATGAATTGCTGCGCCAGGAAGAGCAAGACGGACAATATACACACTGGTTGCGAAAGGCGTGAACCAGTAATATGAGCACCTTTTGTTTTTGGTCCCCGATATGATTACCGGCAGCATCGTAGCTCTTGTCACTCCCATGCATACTGATGGTGAGATCGACTGGCCGAAACTCGGTGAATTGCTTGAGTGGCATATCGCGGAGGGTACGGCAGCGATTGTCCCTGTCGGGACCACGGGGGAGTCGGCAACCGTATCCATGGCCGAGCATTGTGAGATTGTAAAGTACACGGTGGACGCTGTGGCCGGCCGGGTACCGGTCATTGCCGGTACCGGGGCCAACTCCACGTCAGAAGCCATTGAACTCACGGCCGCGGCCAAGGAAGCAGGTGCTGATGCCTGTCTGCTGGTCACACCTTATTACAACAAGCCGACCCAGGAAGGACTGTTCCAGCATTACACGGCCATTGCCAGGGCAGTGGCACTTCCCCAGTATCTATATAACGTGCCAGGCAGGACTGCCTGTGACATGGTGCCCGAAACGGTGGCGCGCCTTTATCAAAATGAGCTTGTGGTTGCCATCAAGGAAGCCACGGGTGACCTGAAGCGCAGCAAAGATATTCAGGCGCTCTGTGATATAGCGATTTACTCAGGTGACGATGCGACATCCTGTGACCTGATGCTGCAGGGTGCAAAAGGCACGATCAGTGTTTCGGCCAATATTGCTCCGGGCAAAGTTGCAGCCATGGCGAATGCTGCGGTGGCCGGTGACGAAACCACAGCGAAGCAGATTGATGAGCAACTCCAGGGCATTCATCACAAGCTCTTCCTGGAATCCAATCCGATTCCTGTGAAATGGGCGCTCGCTGAGATGGGCCGAATCGACTCAGGCCTGCGCCTGCCCATGACCACGTTTGATGCCCGCTACCATGATGAGTTGCGGGAAGCCATGCGCACCGCGGGAGTGATCAGTTGATTCGAGTCCTACCTGTTTTGTTTTTGACGCTGCTGCTCGGCGGTTGTGGCTGGCTTGGCTGGTTTGGCAAAAGTGACGAGCAAAAACGCCTGGAGACGGGCTCTTCAGAGCTGACAGAGGTGCCGGATACCCTGGACCAACCACGGTTTGTCGATGCCATGCCGATACCGGAAGTGGTGGATTATCGGGGATTGGCTGGCCAGGAAGTTGAATTGAGGCTGCCGGACGCCCTGAGTACCACATTCGGAGTCGACCAGGTTGTAATTCGCCGTCTCGGAGATGATCGCTGGGTGTTCCTGGATCTGCCAGTGGCGACGATCTGGCCGCAGGTGGTTCTCTTCTGGGAAGAAAATCACCTGCCGGTAGCGCAATTGAACCCCCGCCAGGGAACCCTGGAGACGGAGTGGATTCTTGGCACCAGTGGTAACCCGGATGAGATTTATGAAAGCATGACCTCCGGTTCTGCGTGGGAAGAACGAGGCATGGCGCAGCAGTACAAGTTCCGGGTTCGGGTAGAGCCAGGGGTACGCTCAGGCAGCACTGAACTCTATATTGAGCAGGTGGAACGTCCTTTTGGCGGCTTTGACCCGGAAGCTGAACCAGCCTGGGACGGTATGTCAGACAATCCGGAACTTGAAGGCAAAATGCTCAGCGTGCTCGCTTATTATCTTGGTGATCGAATGGCTGAAGGGCCAACAGTATCGCTGTTGGCGGCTGGCCTTCAGGAAAGCAAGGCAGCTTTGGTGGCTGAGCCCGATGGCATGGTCCTGAAATACAAGCTCGATTTTGATCGTGCCTGGGCGACGGTCGGCAGCGCGCTGGAAGATGCGCGGGTGACCGTGGAAGACCTGGATCGAACCAGTGCCATCTACTATGTCTATTATTCTTCCCGCCACGACCCTGACCCCGGTTTCTTCAGCAGGGTTTTTGGTGGTGGTGAAAACAGCAAGGAAGACGTGAACCCGGGTCATCGATTCAAGGTCCAGCTGGCGCCGGAAGACGAGGAAGTTCGCGTCACGGTTGATGTTGAAAATGAGCTGGCCAGTTCCACCGAGAGTCTCATCCTGAAAGAGCGCCTGCTCAAGCTCATTAAAGAGTACTCGACCTGATCCATGGGCGTTCGATTTGCTTCGCTGGGTAGTGGCAGCAAGGGGAACGGCACACTTATCGATGACGGAAACACCTGCCTGCTCATCGACCTTGGATTCACCATCAAGGAAGCTGTGCGTCGTCTGGGCAGACTCGACGTTTCTCCAGCCGATATTGATGCCATCCTGGTGACACACGAGCACGCCGATCATATTCACGGTGTCGCCGGATTTGCGCGCAAGTTCTCTACACCGGTGTACCTCACGCCCGGTACCTACGAAGCGAAAACCATGGGCCAGCTGCCCGAGCTGCGCAAAATAAACTGCCATTCGACTTTTACTGTCGGATCCTTTGAAGTCACTCCGGTTGCCGTACCTCATGATGCCAAGGAGCCCTGCCAGTATGTGCTCTGCTCTCAGGGTGTGAGTGTGGGCGTGTTGACTGATCTCGGGCACATTACGCCGCATGTGCAGCGTTCCTACCAGGGGTGTGATGCACTGCTGCTTGAGTGCAACCATGACCCGGTGATGCTGGAGCAGGGACCTTACCCATACCCCTTGAAGCGGCGCGTCGGCGGTGACTACGGTCACCTGAATAATGCCCAGGCTGCGGAACTCCTTGATGTCCTTGACCTGGTTCGACTTCGGCACCTGGTTATTTCCCATATCTCGGAGCAGAACAACCAGCCAGACCTTGCCCGGGAAGCAGTTAAACCACAGCTTTCAGGCTGGCAGGGCAGTTTGGTCCTGGCGAACCAGTCCGAGGGATTTGACTGGATCAGTCTCGGCTAGGGAAATTCTTCCAAAAAACAGTTGTTAACTGTCTGGATATACAGTACTGTACGCATTAACAGTTACTGAATATCCATACAGCTTTTTGGGAGTTTGAAATGAAAGTACGCCACATCAAGTCTCTCGACATCTGGTTCGTGAGCAAAGGCAATCGTGTTCTCTACCGCGGCCGTGAAAACCCCTGGCATTCCTCCAGGGCCCTGCAAAGTGCGCTGCGTCGTGAAGGCCTGCGTATGGCTGCCTGAAGCTTTCACAAGAGCTCTGCATAAAAAGTCGCCGTAAATCTGATAGGCTAGCCGTTTTTTTAGGCCCGATAGGGCTTGCAGGAAGTAAAGGAGACGGCCGGTGGATACAGGTTCCTTTTCAGTCGAGGTAGACGCCCAGAATTTTCAGACTGAAGTCGCAGAAAAGTCCCAGCAGGTTCCCGTCCTGTTGGAGTTCTACGCAGAAGGCGCAGAGCAGTGCGCTGCAACCAGTGCGCTTTTGCAGAAGCTGGCCTCTGAGTACCAGGGCAAATTTGCACTCGCCCGGGTTGAAGTGCAGAGGAACCCGCAGTTGGTCCAGCAGCTGCAGGTCCGTGCGCTGCCCAGTATCAAGATAATTTTCCAGGGCCAGATGGCCGGTGACATAGAAGGTCCTGCTGATGAGCAGCAGCTTCGGAGTGCCCTCGACCAGCTGACCATGAGCCCGATGGAGCGGGTTCGTGAGCAGATTGATTTCCTCGTTGCCCAGGGTGAACGTAAGCAGGCGATCCAGATGCTGCAGCAGGTCATTGCTGAGGAGCCGAACAACTTCGGGTTGCATGTGGAACTCTGCGACCTGCTCATCATGGAAGGAGAAGTGAACGATGCACGGCAGATCCTTGAGGCGCTGCCAGCGGACACCGAAGGCCTGGATAAGCCAAAAAGCCGGTTGGAGTTTATTGATCTTGCCGGTGACCTGGGCACGCTGGATGAACTGGCAAGCCGGGCGGAATCAGGTGAGCTGCAGGCCCGGTTTGATCTTGCGGTGCGCCTGATTGTTGAGGACCAGGTTGAACAGGGGCTCGAGACACTGCTTGGGATCCTGAAGTCGGACAAGACCTGGGAAGAAGAAAAAGCCCGTCTTACCATGATCAAGGTGTTCAACATGCTGGGTAAGGGTAATGAGCTCGCGACTTCGTATCGACGTAAGATGTTTACTTATCTTCATTGAAACTACGTTTCAATGAAGAGCGACCGTGGCACGCTGTACATATCTACAGTGTAGGTCTAAACTTACGGGGTCAGTTCTTGAATAGAGGTGTCCCCTTGATTACCCCGGATATCCTTGCCGCCGCACTGGGCGGAATGGTCCTCGCCACCATAGTCACCTACTATTTTGTCTCACGCGCAGAGAAGAAAGACGCCGTTTCACGCACCGAACACCTGAATAACCAGTTTTTGACCGTGCAGCGCCAGCTGAGTGAGATGCAGGTGGTCAAGGCATCACTGGGTGAGCGACTCCATTCCCGTGAACTGAAGATTGCAGAGCTGGAAAACCAGCTGACTTCAGTAAACAAGGCCCTTGAGGATGAGCGGGCTAAACTCGGGCATACCCGCCAGGAAATATCACGTTTGGAAACCACACTGAGCGAACAGAAGCAGCAGGCAGAAGAAAAACTTGAGCTGATCAAGGAGGCCAGGGTTTCCATGCAGGATGGTTTCAAGAATCTGGCGAATGAGATATTTGAATCCAAGCAGAAAGAATTCAAGGAACAGAGCCGTGAACACCTGAGTGGTGTGCTCGATCCGTTGCACGAGAAAATCAAATCGTTTGAAAAGCGCGTTGAACAGACTTACACCAATGAAGCAAAAGAACGCTTTTCCCTTGTGAAAGAACTCAAGAACCTGCAGGACCTGAACAGCCGTATCGCACAGGACGCTGTGAATCTTACCAATGCCCTGAAGGGCGAAAACAAAACCCAGGGTATCTGGGGTGAGGTGGTGCTCGAGAAGGTGCTTGAAAAATCCGGTCTGGAGAAGGGCCGTGAGTATGAAGTCCAGGTGTCCCTGAAAAATGAAGAGGGTAAACGGCTCCAGCCTGACGCCATTGTCCGGTTACCGGAGGACAAGGATGTGATTGTGGACTCCAAGGTATCGCTGACCGCCTATGAACGTTTCTGCTCAACGGAAGACGAAGTAGAACGTGCCGAGGCGCTGAAGCTGCATATCGCGTCGTTGCGCCAGCATATCCGTCAGTTATCCGCCAAGGATTACCAGGCACTCGAAGGAATTCGCACTCTCGACTTTGTGCTTCTCTTTGTGCCAATCGAAGCCGCTTTCTCTGTGGCGGTAACAGAAGATGCCGAACTGTTCTCGGATGCCTTCTCGAGAAATATTGTGATCGTTGCGCCGTCGACCCTGCTGGCGACGCTCAGGACAATCCAGAACATCTGGCGGTACGAGCAGCAGAATAAAAATGCCCAGGAGATTGCGACGCGAGCAGGTGCGCTGTATGACAAGTTCGTGAATTTCGTCGCGGACCTGGAGTTGATCGGCAGTCGTCTCGAATCCACACAAACAGCGTACCAGGATGCATTTAACAAACTCGCATCGGGTCGTGGAAACCTCGTGAAACGTGCCGAGGATATGAAAGCGCTAGGTGCGAAAGTGAGTAAGTCTTTACCGCAGAACCTCGTGGAAATGCCACAGAGAGATGGCGCCAGGGCGATCTCGTCAGCAGAAAGCTGATTTCTTATTCACAACCTGACCCATTTGACAGATTTTCCCGGTTTCGGGAAACTCAGTGGCACGTCTTCAGTCATGTTTCAATAACTGGCTGATTTTAAAAGAAAAAGAACAATAAGCTCTGTTTATCACTGTCTTCAATGCTGTTGATCATGCAGTTGTGGACAGTTTTACCCCCAGAGTTATCCACAAGTCCTAGAAACAGTGTCAGGAGATAGCTTTATGTCCACTGAGCGGTCAGAGGAAAACAACCGTGCTTACTGGCGCGCCAACATCAACCTGATGCTTTCACTGCTGGTGGTCTGGTTTTCAGTCTCTTTCATGGCGGGGATCGTGTTTGTCGATTTCCTCGACCAGTTCCGTTTTTTTGGGTACAAGCTGGGCTTTTGGTTTTCACAGCAGGGCTCCATCTACTTTTTTGTCGTCCTTATCTTCATCTACGCCTGGCGTATGAATGCCCTTGATCGCCGCTTCGGCGTTGAAGAAGAGGAATAGCTGATGTCTGCCCAAATGCTGACCTACCTGTTTGTGGGCCTCTCGTTTGCGCTCTACATCGGGATTGCCATCTGGAGTCGCTCGTCATCCACCAATGAGTTTTACGTGGCTGGTGGCGGGGTTAACCCGGTGGCCAATGGGGCGGCCACTGCCGCTGACTGGATGTCTGCAGCATCCTTCCTCTCCATGGCCGGTATCATCGCCTTTGAAGGTGCCGATGGGGCTCGTTACCTGATGGGCTGGACGGGAGGCTACGTGCTGCTGGCCCTGCTCCTGGCACCTTACCTGCGCAAGTTCGCCAAGTTCACCGTGCCAGATTTTGTTGGCGATCGTTACTACTCGCAGACTGCGAGGCTGGTTGCCGTCATCTGTGTGATCTTCATTTCGTTCACCTACGTCGCCGGGCAGATGCGTGGCGTCGGGATCGTGTTCAGTCGCTTCCTTGAAGTGGATATCAACAGCGGTGTGATCATCGGCATGGCCATCGTGTTTTTCTACGCGGTTCTTGGCGGCATGAAAGGTATTACCTATACCCAGGTAGCGCAGTACTGCGTTCTGATTTTCGCGTACCTGGTACCAGCAATTTATATCTCGATCATGTTGACGGGGAATCCACTGCCGATGTTCGGCCTGGGCGGTACCATGAATGACGGCAGTGGTACCTACCTGCTGGATAAGCTCGATGGGCTCACGACAGAACTCGGGATGGCGGCGTTCACCTCGGGTCACAAGTCGACCATCGACATGCTGTTTATCACCGCGGCACTCATGGCAGGTACCGCTGGCCTGCCGCACGTGATCGTGCGTTTTTTTACGGTTCCCAAAGTCAGGGATGCACGTATTTCAGCAGGTTACGCGCTGGTGTTTATCGCGTTGCTCTACACCACAGCTCCTGCCGTCGCGGCCTTTGCCCGGATGAATATCATCAACAATGTGGACGGTATGGTGTATGCCGAAGCGCCTTCCTGGTTTTCCAAGTGGGAGGATTCCGGTCTTATCGCCTGGAGTGATAAAAATGCTGACGGTGTGATCCGTTATCGTGGCGGCGATGCGTTAATACCTGCGAAGCCGATTTACTCCGGGGAGCGCGGCGATCATGGAGAACGTCTTCTGGAGAACGGTGTTTCACCCAGTGAAAATGAGCTCTACATTGATCGTGACATAATTGTGCTCGCACACCCGGAGATTGCACAGTTACCGAACTGGGTGATTGCCCTGGTGGCAGCAGGCGGGCTTGCAGCGGCGTTGTCCACCGCGGCAGGGCTGCTGCTGGTGATTTCAACCGCGGTCTCTCACGATCTCATGAAGAAAACCTTCATGCCGCAGATCACAGAGAGGCAGGAACTGATGGCTGCCAGGGTAGCTGCGGCGGTGGCGATTGGCATCGCCGGACTGTTTGGAATTTACCCACCCGGGTTCGTGGCACAGGTGGTGGCGTTTGCTTTTGGTCTGGCGGCCGCGAGTTTCTTCCCGGTGATCCTGCTGGGTATTTTCTACAAGAGAATGAACAAGGAAGCGGCCATTACCGGCATGATCACGGGCCTGGCTTTTACCTTCAGTTACATTGTTTATTTTAAATTCATCAATCCAGCGGACAATAATCCCTCACACTGGTGGTTTGGTATTTCGCCGGAAGGCATCGGTACGTTGGGTATGCTGCTGAACTTTGCCGTTTCCCTGGTGGTCTGCAGGTTTACGCCACCACCACCGGAAGAAGTCCAGGCGCTGGTGGAGGACATCCGTATCCCGGGAGACAGGTAGCATGATTAATGCAGATGACTTGATTAGTCAGTACGAGCAGGAGGGAATCCCCCGTATCAAGCTGGGTTTCGCGGATGTGGATGGTGTGTTGCGTGGCAAATACATCAGCCTGGAGAAATTCCGCAACATCGCGGCGGGTACATCAGGTTTCTGTGACTGTGTCCTGGGCTGGGATGTCGATGACCAGCTCTACGACAATGTTTCTTTTACAGGTTGGCACACGGCTTTCCCGGATGCCTCCTATCGACTGGATCTCAGCACAGAACGACGGTTGCATGACGAAAACATGATTCCCTTCTTCCTGGCAGAGTTTGTTGGCGATGAGGGTGTGCCTCACCCGATCTGTCCAAGAAGCCGGTTGAAGCATGTTCTGGAAAAAGCGGCTTCCATGGGCTTTGAACCACGCATGTCGTTCGAGTATGAGTTTTTCATCTTCAACGAAACGCCTCAATCCATTCGCGACAAGAACTACCGTAATCTGATTCCGCTCAGTCCGGGTAACTTTGGTTACTCCATTCTGCGAACCATGACGCATTCGGATCTCTTTAATGAATTTATGGACTATTGTGTTGCCCACAACTTACCGCTCGAAGGAGTGCACTGTGAAACGGGTCCGGGTGTCTGGGAAGCGGCGATTGCTGTAGATGATGCGCTGGCTGCCGCCGACAAGGCTGTGCTCTTCAAGACCTTCGCCAAGTCTTTCTTCCAGAAGCGTGACATGACTGCAACCTTCATGGCCAAGTGGTCCATGGACTACCCTGGCCAGAGTGGTCATGTGCACCAGAGCCTGAATGACATCAAGAGTGGTGAAAACGTTTTCTTTGACGCTGATGCTGAAAACAACATGAGCCTCCTGATGCGTCATTATGTAGGCGGGCTCCGGGAGAATATGAATCCGCTGCTGGCATTGACTTCGCCTACGATCAACAGTTACACCCGCCTGGTCAAAGGCGCCTGGGCGCCGACCGCAGCCACCTGGGGAATCGAAAACCGAACGTCAGCACTCAGGGTCATCGCCGGCTCAGCAAAAGCGCAGCGGGTTGAGTTTAGGGTAGGCTCGGCAGACAGTAATCCATACCTGGTTGCGGCTGCGAATCTGGCGGCGGGATTGACGGGCATCGAGCAGAAGATTGACCCGGGCGATCCTTTGAAGGGCAATGCTTACGACCTGCAGGATGAACTGCCTGAGACATACCAGCTCTGTGGCAACCTCAGGGATGCAACGCGCGCGTTTGAGAAATCTGACGTCGCCAGATCCATGCTCGGCGATACATTTGTGGATCACTACGCCGCATCCAGGGACTGGGAAGTGCGCGAATACGAGAGAGCGGTTAACGACTGGCAACTGGGTCGCTACTTCGAAATCATCTGATGAAAGTCGGCATTCTCCAGGCGGATTCGGTCCTCGACCAGTTCCAGGCAAAACACGGAAATTACCCCGGCATGATTGCCGAGGTTCTCGGTGATGCGGCGAGGGCAATGGACGTAGACGTTACTTTCGTGACCTACGATGTTGAGCACGGCCATTATCCCGAATCCCTTGATGACTGTGATGGTTACGTCATTACAGGCAGCAAGAAGAGTGTTTATGACGACGAGGCCTGGATTCGCGCCCTGATGGACTATGTTCGTGACCTCCACGCGGCGAAGAAGAAAACGGTAGGACTCTGTTTCGGCCACCAACTTGTGGCCGAGGCACTGGGTGGCAAGACGCTCGGCGCAGAAGTCGGCTGGGGTGTGGGTATTCATGACAGCCAGCTGGTGGAACAGCCCTGGTTTATTGACGGGGGTGCTGAACATTACACGCTCATTGTCTCTCACAAGGACCAGGTGGTAAGGCTGCCGGAAGGTGCAGAGTTGATTGCAACCAGTGATTTCTGTCCCAACAGCATGTACACGATCGGCGAGCATATTCTGACGATGCAGGGTCATCCCGAGTTCAAGCGCGAGTATTCAAAGGACCTGATGGACATGCGTGAAGACATTCTGGGGCCGGATACTTACACCAGGGGTGTCGCTTCCCTGGACAAACCGTTGATGCGAGACGATGTGGCTCGCTGGACAATACGCTTCCTGCAGGGCACCTGAGTTCGCCTATAATCCCGCCTTTTTTCAGCTTACTTCAGTTAGCTGCGGGTAATTTATGGGCATCTCCTATAAGGAAGTGCAATCGCGCTTCGAAACCATCATTTCAAACAAGATCTTCGAATTTTTTATCATCTTCGTGATCATGGCGTCAGCCCTGACGGTGGGTGCGAAGACCTACAACATCACCCCATTCTGGTTGCAGGTGCTGGAGATTGCAGATATTGGCATCACGGTGATTTTTGTTATCGAGATTACCATCCGTTTCATGGCGACTCATCCGCACTCACATTTTTTTAAGAGTGGCTGGAATGTTTTTGACACGCTGATTGTGACTATCAGCCTGATTCCTATCGACAACACGGACATGGCCCTGGTGGCGCGGCTGGTTCGAGTCTTTCGGGTGCTCAGGATGATCAGCATCATTCCGGAACTTCGGGTTCTGTTGAACTCGCTGCTGAAGGCACTACCACGCCTGGGCTACGTTATGGCGCTGATGTTCATCATTTTCTACATCTACGCCGCGGTTGGCAGCCTGCTGTTCGAGGAGATTAACCCGGTTCTCTGGGGCGACATCAGTATCGCCATGCTGACCCTGTTCCGGGTCATGACCTTCGAGGACTGGACTGACGTCATGTACGAAACCATGGCGGTATACGGCTGGTCCTGGGCGTTTTATGTGTCGTTTATCTTCCTGACCGCATTCGCTTTCCTGAATATGGTCATTGGCGTTGTTGTTAACGTGCTGGAAGAGGAACACGCCAAGATGGAGGCTGCCGACCCTGATCACGTGAACCTGGAAGATCTTTATGCAGAGGTGCGCGCGCTGCGTGCGTTGCTCGAGCAACAGATGGCTGGTGGCTCAGGGCCACAGCCACGCCGCACCCCGGACACCTGAGGAATCACCATGCTGTGCCCGAACCACCCGGGTCGCCACGTGATCGGAAAACACATGGTGATCGAGCCTCCCGGGTAATTCCTGGTATAGCAGGTCGATGTTGGAAAGCCCGCCCCCCAGCACAACCATGTCAGGATCCAGGATGTTGATGACGAGTGAAAGCGACGCCGCGAGGGCATCAAGGTACGCAGACATGACTTCACTGGAGGCGTTATCTCCCCCCGCTGCAAGTTGCGCAATCTGTTCGGGGGTACGCTCGTCCCCGGAATGTTCATGATAAGACCTGGCCAGGCCGGGGCCTGCAAGCCAGGTTTCGATGCAATCTTGCCTGCCACAGAAACATTCGCGACCCCGGGTGAAACCTTCAATGAAGGGCAGGGGATTGTGCCCCCATTCGCCGCTGATGCCATTGATGCCGCTGACCAGTTTCCTGTCCACGACAATGCCGCCGCCGACACCGGTACCCAGGATGACACCAAAGACAACCTTGCCGGCTGCGCCAGCACCATCTGTTGCTTCAGACAGCGCAAAGCAGTCAGCATCGTTTGCCATGCTGACAGGGCGGTTAAGGTGTGATTGCAGGTCCTCAAGCAGTGGCCTGTCATTAAGGCAGGTACTGTTGGCATTGCGCATCAGGGGTGAAACCCTGGAGAGTGAGCCCGGGGTGCCAATACCAACAGGCACGGCCGGGTCTGCAGACAGGTACTCCGCCAGGGACTTTATGGCTTCTAAAGTCCCGTCGTAGTCTCCCTGTGGTGTTTCGCGTCGTTCCCTTTTCAGTTCCTGGCCAGCAGCATCGATCAGGATGCCTTCAATCTTGGTGCCTCCGAGATCGATGCCGATCCTGTGGCCAGTGTCATGTTGTTGATCAGTCAGTGAATTCTTCCCGTGGAATAACCTCGTCATAAGTCTCAGGTGCATCATCCAGGATCATGTATGCAAGACCGTAGGCGATCAGCACACTGGGGGCATGGATAAACAAACCGATGACTGCGGCTATCCTAACCCAGAATCGCGGAACATCCAGGTATCTGGCGACACCCGCACATACGCCGCCAATCTTGCGATGGGTCGGGTCCAGGTAGAGTTCCTGGGGCATGTTGTCGTCAAAGAGATCTTTCATGGTTCGCTCCTTATCGGAAGGTTTCCGTCTGGCTTAGTGGAAGCGGATCAGCGTTCGAGGCTGATCCGGCGTGTCGGATGTGCAGTATCCGGCATAGGCATCCGAGCTGTGTGTGTTCGCGCGCACGTGGCTTTCCGCAAAGATGCCGAAAGACAGCACGAACAGCGTTAACAGGCCGGCTGAAATCCAGTTGGAACTGGGTCGAATGGTTCGCAGTGACTCGTTCATTACATTCCCCAATGTGACATTCAATCAATCTCCTTTGCAGATTACATTTCATGTTTCGTGCCAGTTTTCACTTCTGTGATAACTCATTGAAAATAGGGGATAAAACCCTGTAGGAAAAAAAGCCCGGTTGTTTCTCTCGCGTCTTTGTTTAACGTTTTCGCGAAGGAATGGCGAAATTCACTACCCGTATATACTGGCGGCTGAATAACAACTGGCGCATTGCGGGCGCCATAGACTTTGAGACGCTCAGGGCTTCGCGTGAACCGCTTGAAAAGCTCTGTGCCGGGGCCTGGCGGCCAGCGCACTGGGCGAACCTGCTGATCGCCTGCGTGCATCGCGCCGCTCACCTGAACGAGGTGGCATATACCCTTTCCGGTGTCGACAAGATGGAAGCGGATCTGATCCTCTGGCTTTATGATATTCACCTGCTGTCGGGAAAGATGAGTGAGCGTGACTGGCAGGAGATCTGTGAACATGCTGAGGCATCGAGACTTTGTGTGGTCGTTGGTGATGCGTTTAGCAAAACCGCCGAGTTGTTTCGGAGTCCGATACCGGTTTCTGTTTTCGAACGGCTCAACGCCGCGGAGCAATAGGTATCGCTGGATCAGATGGCGAGGCAGGCTACAGGAGAAATCACAAGCCTGTGGGCGGTACCGGGAATTGTCAGGAAGTGCCGTTTCCTGCTGGAACAGCTTTTCCCTGCTGCCAGTTACATGAAGGAGCGCTACCCGGGCGAGTGGCTCGCCTGGGCTTACGCAAAAAGAATCGGGTCAGGCCTGCTCAATCGAGCCAGGACCTGACCGTCCTTTTATAGAGAGCGTTGCTCAGGAGTTCGAGGTGGGTATCTCGTTAAAGGGTACACCCTTGTCGACTCGAATATCCTGGGGCAGGCCAAGTACACGTTCCGCGATGATGTTTGCCATCACTTCATCGGTACCACCCGCAATACGCAGACCCGGAGAGGACATGTAGGTCAGCTGGAACATACCGGCGGCTTCGGATAGTTCCGGATCCCAGACAGCGCCACTCGCTTCCATCAGGTCCAGGGCGAACGACGCCATGTCCTGCTGTTTCGGCGCGCCGACCAGTTTGCCTATGGAGTTTTCCGGTCCGGGGATTTCACCCCGTGACAGGGCTGTCATGGAACGATATCCGGTGTACTTCAGTCCGGATTCCTGTGCGTACCAGGTAGCCAGCTGGGCCCTCACGTTTTTGTCCTTGATAGCAGGTTCATCATCCAGGTTGACGCGTGTTGCCAGGTCAAACACTGAATCAAAGTTACAGCCACCGCCGCCACCGCCGATGGATGCACGCTCATTCATCAGAGTGGTCAGGGATACCTGCCAACCCTGGCCCACAGCGCCAAGTCGCTGCGCATCGGGTATCCGAACGTCGGTGAAATACACCTCGTTGAAGTTGGCACCACCTGAGATCTGCTTGATTGGCTTGATCTCGATGCCGGGTGACTTCATATCAATAAAGAAATAGGTCAGGCCCTGGTGTTTTGGTGCCGTGGGATCTGATCGCACCACGAGAACACCGTAGTCTGAATAGTGCGCACCGGAGGTCCAGATCTTCTGGCCGTTGATCACCCAGTCATCGCCATCTTTCTCGGCACGCGTCCTGAGTGCCGCGAGGTCTGATCCACCGGCAGGTTCACTGAACAGCTGGCACCAGACCTCTTCGCCGCTGGCGAGTTTGGGCAGGTAACGCTTGTTCTGTTCCTCGGTAGCCCAGGTCATCATCGTCGGAGCGCACATGCCGTGGCCGATCGCAAAGATGGAATCCGGCGTGTCGAACTTGCCTTCCTCCTGATTCCAGATTACCTGCTGGATGGCGTTGGCACCGCGACCGCCATGTTCTTCCGGCCACCGGATACAGGCCCAGCCGGCATCGTATTTTCTTTTCTGCCAGAGCTTTGCCCGGCCAATGTAGTCGAGGCCATCAAGTTCCTGTGCAGTCGGTACATTCTGAGACAGCCAGGCTCGAACCTCTTCTCTGAAAGTTGCTTCTTCGGGGGAATCTTTAAAGTCCATGTTTTTCTCCTATGCTGCTCTGTCTGCTTCGATGGCGCTGATCAGCTTGTCCTGCCAGGTCGCTTCACTGCCGATATTGGTGGCCAGCAGTTTTGATCGTCGATACGGGAACTGGCAGTCAAACTCCCAGGTGAAACCCATGCCGCCGTGTGTCTGGACGTTTTCTTTCGACGCGTAGTAATACGCCTGGATGGCTGAAACACGTGCTGTCGCAGCCGCGATTGGCAATTCCGGCGCCTCTGTGGAGATTGCCCAGGCTCCGAAGTAGCAATTGGATCGAGCCAGCGTGTTTTTCACATAGATGTTGGCGAGCTTGTGCTTGATCGCCTGGAAGGATGCGATGGGGCGACCGAAAGCGAAACGACCCATGGCGTATTCCTTGGCCATGTTCAAAGCCGTGTCAGCACCACCAACCTGTTCCCATGCGAAGAGAACGGCGGCACGGTTAAAGACGTTTTCGAGCAGAGTCCAGCCCTGTCCTTCCTCACCCAGCAGTGCTGCGTCCGCGCCATCAAACACAATTCGTGCATGTGAACGACTGGGGTCGATCGTTTTCACGGTTTCCCGTGTAACGCCGCCACCGGAAAGATCCACGAGGTAGGCGCTCGCGCCGTCGCCGCTGTCTGCGCTTGCCAGGACAACAGCGAAGTCCGCAACGTCACCGTCAGCGACCGGCAGTTTGGTGCCGCTTAGCTTGCCGCCGGCTGCAGAAGTCTTGAGCGACTTCGCCGTGGTCTGGCCGCCACCTTCACTGAACGCAAAGCAGCCAATGCTGGAACCTGCAGCAAGCTTTGGCAGGTATTCCTGCTTCTGGGCATCTGAACCTGCCTGCAGCAGTGCTTCCGTTGCCAGGTAAACAGACGAGGAGAAAGGCAGCGGTGCCAGGGCACGACCCAGCTCTTCAGCGATCACGCTCAGTTCCAGGTAGCTCAGTCCAAGGCCTTCGTACTCTTCAGGAATGACCGTTGCGGTCCAGCCCATGTCGACAACTTTCTGCCACAGGTCTGCGTCAAACGGCTCATCACCATCGAGGATCTTTCGAACCACTGACGGTGGGCAGTGGTCGGTGAGGAAACCCAGTGCCTGCTCCCTGAGCATGTCCTGTTCCTCGGAAAATTCAAAGTTCATGTGTCTCCTCCAGGTTTTTTATTGAATTTGTCTGATGTTCTAGTCACGGATCATCACTGGTAGTTCAGTGATGCCATGGATGAAGTTGGATCATAGGTAAGTGGGGTTGCCAACGACCTTAGCCTCGTCAAAGCGTTCCATGATCTCTTAGGGAGCTCAATACTAGGCAAACTGGGGTGAACTATCCAGATTTTGCATGATGGGCAGTTTGACTGAATAGCGGGGAGCGGTTAGCTTGCTGTTCTTTTAAAACTTATGACATTTGGAAAGGCGATAAAGTGAATTTTGATTTTTCTGATGACGAAAAGATGGTGCAGGAGCAGGTACACCGGTATCTCAACGACAACTGCAACTTCAGTGTGTTTCGATCGGTTCTGGAGGGTAACGAACCCTATGCAGAGAAGGTCTGGCAGGGGCTGGCGGAAATGGGTGTGCAGGGTACTGCCGTTCCGGCTGAGTTCGGCGGCGTAGAAGCGGGTTACCTGACGCTCTGCCTGGCGGCAAAAGAAATGGGCGCGCACCTTGCACCGGTGCCGTTCTCAACGTCGGTTTACCTGTTTGCCGAAGCGCTTACCCGCTATGGCTCCCAGGAACAGAAGGAAAAGTGGCTGCCGATGATCGCCTCTGGCCAGCTGAAGGGCACCATTGCCGTCAGCGAAACCGTGGAAGAAGCCAGACCTGACAACATCACTGCCACCTTTGGGGATGGCCGGCTTAATGGGACCAAGCTTGTGGTTCCGCAGGGTATGGTGGCTGATGTTGCGGTTGTGATTGCACGCAAGGGTGATGCCCTGACACTGGTGTTGGCAGAACTGGACGGCGTTGGCAGAACGTCCATTGAGATGGTGGACCCCACCATGGCCACGGCGACATTGTCATTTGACAATACTGTGGCTGAGGAGCTTGGTGGTTGTGCCGGTGACACCAAGGACGGCTGGTCAGCGCTTGCAGATATCTATAATCGTGCAGCCGTGCTGTTTGCTTTTGAGCAGATTGGTGGCGCCGAGAAAGCGCTGGACATGGCGGTTGCCTATGCCAAGGAGCGTTTCGCCTTTGGTCGTCCCATCGGTTCCTTCCAGGCGCTGAAACACATGATGGCGGACATGTATGTGGCGTTGAAGCTAGCCGAATCAAACTGCTACTACGCCGCCTGGGCACTGCAGAATGACGCTGACGATCTTGCGGTTGCCGCGGCGGCAGCCAGGGTATCCGCGACCCAGGCATTCCAGCTCTGTGCCCGGGATAACATCCAGGTACATGGCGGTATGGGCTTCACCTGGGAATTCGACTGCCACCTTTACTATCGGCGCTCGAATTACCTGACCCTGGTGCTGGGTGGGCTTGCCACCTGGGAAGACAAACTGATTGCCGCACTGCCGGCGGACGCAGCTTAAGGAGAGGAATATGGATTTTAGCGACACTATTGAGGAAGCAGCGTTTCGTGAGCAAGTCAGGGCGTGGATCTCGGCGAACGCCCCGGAATACCTGTATGAGCCCCTGTCTACCAGTGGTTTTGGCTCAACCCGGACTGGTGACTACGACCCGCTGACCGAAGCCAAGAAATGGCAGAAGAAAAAAGCAGATGCGGGATGGGCGTGCATCCAGTGGCCAAAGGAATATGGCGGTCGGGGTGCTACACCGATCCAGAGTGTGATCTGGAATCAGGAAGAGGGTGTTTATGGTTCCCTCAGCCGTACTTTTATTATTGGCCAGGGCATGTGTGCCCCGACCATGATGGCTTATGCCAGTGAAGAGCAGAAACAGCGTTACCTGCCGAAGCTCGCCAGTGGCGAGGAAGTCTGGTGCCAGCTGTTCTCGGAACCCCATGGTGGTTCTGACCTGGCGGGTTTGCGTACCCGTGCGGAGAAAGATGGCGATGACTGGGTGATCAACGGCCAGAAGATCTGGACATCGGGTGCCCACTACAGTGACTACGGCATCCTGATCACACGAACAGACCCTGAGGTGCCCAAGCACAAGGGGCTCACCATGTTCTTCCTGGATATGCGCAGTGAGGGCGTTGATATTGTCCCCATCAAGCAGGCGAACGGGGACAGTGGTTTTAACGAGGTTTACTTCGATAATGTCCGTATCCCGGATGCCCAGCGCCTTGGTGAAGTGGGTGAAGGCTGGAAGGTTTCCCTGACCACACTGATGAATGAACGCCTCGCCATTGGCGGCAGCATTGCCACGGGCTTTCCGGAGATCAAGGCGCTGGTGGATGAACTGCGCATTGCATCGGGCTCTGCTATCGAGGATCCCGCGGTACGCTCCAGGCTTGCTGATTGGTATGCCAAGAGCGCTGGCCTTAAGAATACGGCATCCCGTGCGATCTCGGCCTTGTCAAAAGGTGAAACCCCTGGACCGGAAAACAGCATCGGTAAACTTGTCGCCGGCGGCATGATGCAGGATATCGCCAAGTTTGCCCTGGACTTGCAGGGGTTACCCGGTGCGATCATGGATCCCGAGATTGCTTCAGGCTCCGCCAGGCTTCAGGCCATGCTGATGCGGTCTCCGGCAGTGCGAATCGAAGGCGGTACGGACCAGATCCTGCGCAACATTATCTCGGAAAGGGTGCTTGGACTGCCTGAAGATATGCGTGCCGATAAAGGTTTGCCGTTTAACAAGATTCCGACGGGGAACTGATTCCCTAAAGGAGATGTCTGGCTGCGGCAGGCTTGAACTGTCGCAGCTCTTCCTCGCTGAGACCGGTCAACTCATAAGGGAGCACCAACCAGTCGTCGGTGGTTGCCTGGTAATAGTCCGGTTCCAGTTCGACTCGCCTCGCATCTGGCTTGTACCAAAGCGTTGCGACACGAACCTCTTCAGGGATGTTTCTCTTCAATCTTGTGGTGAGGCGATCCATTACTGCCTGGACATTGAGCCCCGTGCTAAAAACGTCATCGACGATCAGCAATGAATCGTCCCGATTCAGGGTTTCCAGCAGGTACTGGGTCCCGTGGACCCGAATTTCCTGCTGCGGATTGTTGATCATGTCGTGGTAATCGCCCTGGCCTTCGTAGGATGTCCGGATGGCAATATGGTCGGTTTCCACGCCCAGGGTTTGCAGGCATTCCTGTACGTAAATCCCCACAGTGCTGCCACCGCGCCAGAGCCCAACGATAAAGGTGGGGCGGAAGCCGCTGTTGTAGATCTGCACACCCAGCCGGAAGCTGTCTTCCATGACAGTCTGCTCGGAAAGATAGGTTTTGGTTGTCTCGCTCATGGCTTCATTCTAGTCTGTACAGCATGACATTAAAAAAATATCTGGACGCGCAGCAGCTGCTTGAAGATAGCTGGCAGCTTGGCGCAATGGTCGCGGATTCCGGGTTCAGGCCAACTTTTATTGTCGCCATCTGGCGTGGTGGTGCACCTATTGGTGTCGCGGTCCAGGAGATGCTCAGGGCACGCGGAATTGTTTCAGACCACATTGCCATCAGGACGGCTTCCTATTCAGGTATTGATGGCCGGGAAGATGAGGTGCGCGTTTACTCCATGAACTATCTCATCAAGAACGTCTGTCATGACGACTCGCTCCTTATCGTCGATGATGTGTTTGATACCGGTCGCAGTATTGAGGCGGTGATTGATCACCTGAACGAAAAGGCACGCTTAAACACGCCATCAGATATTCGTGTTGCCGTTCCCTACTACAAACCCACCAGGAACCTGAGTGGACGCGTGCCTGATTATTTCATTCATGAGACCGAGGACTGGCTGAAGTTTCCGCACTCGCTTGAAGGACTGAGCCAGGATGAAATTGTCGATCATCGTCCGGAGCTGGCCGCGATTCTCGCTGAAGCGAAAACAGCTCAGTAGATATCGACTTCTGCCAGTAACCAGTCAACCAGGGCGTTTGCCTGCCCCACTCTTTGTTTGCGCAGGTAGTAGTTGAGCTGCGGCGTTTCGCGTCGAAGGGTTTCCAGGTGATCCCTTCGAAATTTGATAAACCGGCAGTCTTCGAGGCAGGTCACCGAGGTACAATTGTTTTCAGCGAACGGTCGCCACCCGTACTCGGCGGACGGACCCCTGGCACCCTCATCGTCTTCGATCCTACCTTCTGCCAGGATGTACCAGGCTGAGTCATCGAATCGACGCGAATCACCTTTTTCAAGGATTTCAAAACGGGCGATGTTGCCTACTTTCTCAAGTGCGGTTGACGTCATCATGTTGAACTGGGGCAGGGCCTTGATGATGGGGCGAAGTGCCCAGCGATTAAGCAGCTTGTCCCGGAAACCCTCGGTTTTTATAAACGCCGCAAACGTCTCCTCAGAAAATACGCAGACCGTGACGGGGGTACGTGCCACAACAGAGGCGTTTCTTGTGCCGACCCCGGTAATCACAGCCATTTCGCCGATCACGTCACCGGCCTGCAGATTGGCGACCGTATTGAACTGGGTGCCGTCATGCTGCACGACATCGCAGTACCCCGTTAGTATCAGGTAAACAAATCCTCGTGTTTCGGAATCCTGGACGATGATGACGTCGTCCGTGTTGTACTTGCGTATCTCTTCTTCGGCCAGCAGGCTGCGCATCCAGCGATTAGGGAAAGGTTCACCCAGCCAGTGTGACAGGTAGTGACTCACCTGTGAGGTGTAAACGCTGGGGTCGCCATCGATGACCGTGTAGCGTTTGCCGGAGCTCGCGAGCGAAAAAGTAGTATCAAATTCGTTAGGCAGCTGCTCGACGTGAACAAACACGACCCGGTCAGCAGTGGATTTCAGCGCATCAGCCGGGTCTCCGTGGATGGCACCGGCGCCGCCGTCTGCAACCAGCAGGCTGAAGCGGTCTGTGTACAGATGTTCGAGATTTTCCAGGGTTTCGTCGCGGACGTGACCTTCCTTGTGCAGCTTGCGGATCGTGGTCATGGTGTGATTGTCGCCAACGATACAGATCGGCCGCTCGTAACCGCGGTGTATGGTGCTGAAGGTGGCGCCTATCGTAGGAATGCTGTGAACGGTAATATGAGGCAGGATGTCCATACCGTAGTAATTCAGGCTTTCCCCGGGGACAACTTCCACCAGTTTGAAGTGTTCATCAACCGCGTCAACGGTCCAGCCCAGGCTGCAGGCCAGCTTTTCCATTGCCATGTTGTAGATTTCCCGGGTTGTAATGACCTCAACACGATGCGGCATCAACATCAGGGGAAACATGGCGCAGTGATCGTCATGCAGGTGCGTTAGGAACACCGCTGACACCTGGTTTTTCGAGATGCCCCTTGCAAACAGGTGCTGGTCCAGGAAGGGGATGGAATCAATCAGGAGGTAGTCGCCGTTATAACAAAGCGCAAGACCGGTACAAGGTTCTTCCGGTGTGAACCCGGATGCACCGCCGAGAATCTCCAGCCCCATTTTCACGAGCCCGCCCGGTACATAGTCCCGCTGTACGGGATAACAAGGCTGGATCTCAAAATCCTGGTTCAGGTTAACAGTGGCTTCACCCGCATCGTTGATGACCTGGTAGTGGTCCTGGCCAACGTGCCGGATGGTAAGTTCTCCGACCTGGGCTTCGCCGTCGACGAAGGGCCTGGCGTGGAAAAACTCCTCGACCGGGATGATGTCACCATCGTCATATTTCAGTGCAATGGCGTCGGCGACCGCTAACCACTCTTCTTTCAGCGGTTCATCCGTTTCCCAGGCCTCGAGTTCAGCGCGAGTGGGACCCATAAGGGTAAAACGCAGCAGGCGCAGCGCCTGGCTGATGTCTTCTTTTTCGCCAACGAGATTGAGTTTTTTGCCTTGTCCCAGACCGTTCATGACAAACAGGAAGAAGTAGATCGGGAACTCGAGGTTGTTGATCAGGGAACCGTCTTTTTCCCGGACGTCAGTAAGCACCAGGGTTTCGAAGCCCGTGACATTGTTGACCAGGAGTCCCTTAAGGACTTCAGGTGGCTGCCCGAAAAGGATGACGTCGTCCCCGCCTTTGACGATACGACTGCCCTGTGCCGGAATTTCAACAACCGGTGCGTTCATGGAGACCAAGGGAAAAGAGGGTTTGGGAAAGTGTACGGAGAAAAGACTGGCTCGGAAAGACCTTTCATCGACGGGGCCGCCCAAAGCCCTTACAATTGCGGCTCGCCCGGTTTTCCGCAGTGCAATAGTCCTGTCAAGGAGAACGATGCAGCCGTGGCGCGACCTGGTAAACCGAATCATCTAAATCGGAAGGGGGATACATGGAGAACAATATTGGTCAGATGCTCGCCAAGCGTGCGCAATTGAGTGGTGGGCGTGAAGCCTATGTCGACAGCCAGTCCGGGTTGCGCCTGACATTCGATGAACTCAATTATCGCTGTAACCGCGTGGCCAATCACCTGCTTAGCCTGGGTGTCCAGAAAGGTGATCGTGTTGGCATCATGATGATGAACAGCGCGGAGTTTTTTGAGTCCTATTTCGCCATTGCCAAGATCGGTGGAGTGGTGGTCCCCCTCAACTGGCGCCTGGTGGCAGACGAGCTGGAGTTCATTCTGAAAGACAGTGGTACAACAACCCTGATCTATGGTGATGAATTTGCTGGCCTCGCAGAGGATCTTCAGGGGCGGGGTGACAAGACGGATATTCAACACTGGCTGCACTCCATGGGGGAATCAGCGTTTGCGGAAAACTATGAGGCTGCCCGTGATGCAGCCTCGGTGGAAGAGCCGGAAGTCACTGCCAGCGACGATGACCTGCTTTACATCATGTACACCTCAGGTACGACAGGGTTGCCCAAGGGAGTCGTTCATTCTCACACCACCATGTTCTGGGCGCTATCGACTCTGGTCCCGATTGTTGATTCGCATGAGGCGGACCGATACCTCGCGGCGCTGCCACTGTTCCACGTGGGGGCTCTGACCCCGGTCACACTGAATGTCTACATGGGTACTACCAGCGTTGTCATGCGCGAATTTGACCCCGTGCGAGCCTGGCAGTTGTTTGAGGAAGAGAAGATTAATTCGGCGTTACTGGTACCTGCGATGCTGAATTTCATGATTCAGGTGGAAGATATAGACAAGTATGACTACTCGAGCATCCGCTGGATCCAGAGCGGTGCGTCTCCACTGCCAGTCAGCCTGATCCAGAGATATGCCGATATCGGTATCGATATCCACCAGATCTATGGTCTGACGGAAAGCTGCGGTCCGGCCTGCCTGATTACCGGTGAGGATGCCATTGCCAAGATTGGTTCGACGGGTCGAGCCTTCTTTCATACGGATGTTCGGGTCGTGACAGAAGATGGCTCAGATGCCGCACCTGACGAACAGGGTGAGGTGTGGGTCCGTGGTCGTCATATTATGCGCGAGTACTGGAATCGCCCGGACGCAACAGCCGAAACCATCACCCAGGACGGCTGGCTCAGGACTGGTGATGTTGCCACCTGTGATGAGGAGGGGTTTGTTTACATCCAGGACCGCATCAAGGACATGATCATCTCCGGTGGTGAAAACGTTTACCCGGCAGAGATTGAAAACGTCATCCTGTCCCATCCCGATGTGGCTGAAGTGGCGGTGATTGGCCAACCCAGTGAAAAGTGGGGTGAATCCCCTTTTGCGGTGGTTGTCAGCAAAAACGACGGACTTACCGCAGATGATGTGCTTGCCCACTGTGATGGCAAGCTGGCGCGTTTCAAATTACCGAAAGGTGCCGCTTTCATCGATGTCATTCCCCGGAATGCCAACGGCAAGGTGCTCAAGCGCCTGCTTCGGGAACAGTTTCCCGGACCTGCGACCGCCTAAAGAGGATCAGATTGTCTAGAACCATTCCTGTTGTACTGGGAATCCTTTTTCCGCTGCTGTCTTTGGCTGAACCCGGCGATCTGGTTGTAGATCTCGGCGACAACGAAACAATCGTGGTGCAGCGCATACCGGACAATGGTGTGCGTATCGATGGCGTGCTTGATGAGGACGTCTGGTCAGGTCTTCCTGCCTACGATGAGTTCGTGGTTGTTGAACCCGACACACTGGCAGCAACGTCGCACGCCACTCGGGTGCGAATGTTTTATGACCGCACGGGCATCTATTTCGGTGTTGATATGGACCAGCCTCCGGAAACCCTGATCGCCAGGCTTTCCGGCAGGGATAATGGCGGGCTCAACCGGGATTCCATCAACATCACCATGGATACCTCCGGTGAGGGTCGATATGGCTACTGGTTTGGTGTGAATCTGGGTGACTCGCTGTCAGACGGGACGCTTCTTCCTGAACGTCAGTTTTCAAATGAATGGGATGGTGCCTGGCGCGGCGCCAGTGCCGAGACAGCCAGCGGCTGGTCAGGTGAATTTCACATACCCTGGGGTACGGTCGCCATGCCCAGCGTTGAAGGCAGTCGCCGCATCGGGCTCTACATGTCGCGGAAGGTGGCCTACGTGGATGAAAATTGGGGCTGGCCAGGACTTCCCTCCACTGTGCCGAAGTTTATTTCTGCACTGCAGCCACTCTCGATCGGTGGTATCAATCCCAAGCAGCAGTACAGCATCTACCCCTTTACGGCGATCACACATGATCGGATAGACGACGATGTGGAATACCGGGTAGGCGCGGATTTCTTTTGGCGACCCTCATCCAATTTCCAGATGACCGCCACCATCAACCCTGACTTTGGTGCCGTGGAAAGTGATGACGTCGTGATCAATCTCTCAGCGACAGAGGTTTTTTTCCCGGAAAAACGCCTGTTTTTCCTGGAAGGTCGGGAGATATTTATTGCCACGCCCCGGTCGAGACCCAATCGAGGAGGCGTTGGGCGAGGGGGCTCACCAACCACGCTGATCAACACCCGCCGGATTGGCGGTCCACCCCTGGAACCTGCAGAGGATCCGGATCTGGAAATCGCAGAGCGTGACCTGATACGGCCTGTTGACCTGTTGGGTGCAATCAAAGTCACGGGGCAATCCGGTCGTCTGCGTTATGGCTTCCTGGGCGCTTTCGAGGATGACGTGAAGTTTAATGCGGAGCGAAACGGCGACCCGATTCATCTGGAGGGTGAGAGCAGCGACTATGGTGTTGCCAGGGTCCTGTTTGAGGATGCGCCGGGGGGTGCCTATCGTGCCGTGGGCGTTATGTCTACCGCGGTATTCAATGACCAACGGGAAGCAAAGACACATGGCATAGACGGGCACTTTCTGTCTGAAGACGGCAAGTGGAAGATTGATGGTCAGGTTTACATGTCTGACGTAGACGACATCAACGAGGAGACAGATACAGGTTTCGGCGGCTTCGTGGGTTTTGAATACACTTTTCGCCAGGGAGTGGTTCAACGAATGGGCATTGAGTACCAGGACGAACATGTCGATATCAATGACCTGGGCTTTCTGCAGCGAAACGATGCCCTGAGAATTCGAACAGCACACGTTCGCACCAGTTCAGATATCTCCTGGGCGAGGAACAATGAGTTTGATATCAGGGGGTTCGTGCAGCGAAATGATGAGGGGCTCTTTACCGGCGGCGGAATCTTCCTGGCGGACCGGATGACATTCGACAACCTTTCCAGCCTGACGCTGAGAGCCAGTTTCCAGCCTGAACAGTACGATGACCTGAACAGCTTTGGGAACGGCGCTTACAGGATAGAAGAGGAGTCTTTCGCAGGCTTCTCCTGGGACTCGGATACCACGAAACCGGTCAGCTTTGAAATAGGTGCCGGTTTCTCGGAGGAGGACCTCGGCGGCGATACCTACATTGGTCGCTTTAAAGTTAACTGGCGGCCCAGTGATCGATTCTCGCTCTCCACCACGCTGCGTCATGTCAATCGTGAAGGCTGGTTGCTGCACCAGGAAGATCGCAACATGACGACCTTCAATGCAGAGCAGTGGGAGGTCAGGTTCAGCACTGACTATTTCCTGACCGCTCGCCAGCAGTTCCGTGCCTCACTGCAGTGGGTTGGCATCCAGGCGGAAGAAGACGAATTCTTCCTGGTGCCGGACCGACCAGGTGACCTGATCCCTGTGGACAAACCGGCGGGCCCGACAGACAGCTTCAGCCTGAATGACCTGAGCCTGCAGTTAAGGTATCGATGGGAAATGGCGCCGTTGTCAGATCTGTTTGTGGTCTATACCCGGTTGTTGGATGATTCAGGTCCGCTAAAGAGCTTCTCAGATGCCTTTTCGGATGGGTATGATAATCCCCTCGGTGATTTCCTGGTGGTAAAACTCAGGTATCGTTTTGGTTCTTGACAGGAGTTAACAAGTTGCCACGTTACGACTACATTTGTGATGAAAACGGCAGAACCGTTGAGGTTGTGCACAGTATAGCGACGACTATTTCCACCTGGGGTGAGCTGTGTGAACTGGCGTCCATTGATCCGGGAGATACCCCGGTGTCCTCGTCCATTCGCAAGGTCATCACTACGCCGCCCATGGCGAATACCCCCGCCGGGAATGCACATCTGAAGAACCTCGGGTTTACCAAGCTGGAGAAACGTTATGACGGTACCTACGAAAACGTTACCCGTACCGGTACCGAGAAGCGTTTTCTTGATCCAAAAGATCCGAGTTCCCTGCCTCATATACACAAGAAGGTCAGTGACTGATCGCCTGAGACTCCTGTTGTTCACCCTTTTTCTGTTGTGCGCAGCAGCGAACGGTGAGGAGACAAGTTATTTCCTGCTGCTTTACACGCCGGGACCGTCCTGGAATGAGGCGCTGGGTTATGAAAAACAACCTGGCCTGAAGAAACATCACGATTACCTGAAAGAACTGCACTTAAACGACCAGGTAGTTATGGGTGGGCCAGTGGTTGAAGACACTACCTATGATGCGCTGAGCGCGATGTTACTCAGGACGGGGTCTCTCGAGGAAGCGCAGAAACTTGCTGCCCAGGACCCCGGGGTGCAAATGAGGCTTGTGCGGGCGCAGGTCATGCCCTGGGGTGTCAATATGTCATCGATGCGGTTTGTCAGGCGCAGGCCATCCCAGCCGATTGAGGATCCCGACAAAAGCTTCAGTATCAAACGAGTCGATCCTGAGAGCCGCTTGAATATCAGCGACTAGCGTTGATCGGTGTTTGTTCGTACATTAGTTGCCATTACAAAAGACCTCGCTAAGGACACCTGATGCGCATTTCCGAGATTGAAAACCCCTCAGTCCATTATTTCCAGGGTAACTTTGCCCCGGTGCAGGAGCTTCACAGTAATGTACCCTGCTCTGAAGTGATCGGCTGCATTCCCCAGGATCTTCAAGGCTCATTTCTTCGTATCGGCGCAAACCCGGTCTTCGTGAGTTCCGAAGAGGCATATCACCCGTTCCAGGGTGACGGCATGATTCACCAGGTACGTTTTGAGGATGGAAACGCCTATTACTACAACCGCTTTGTTGAGACGCCGGGTCATCTTGCTGAACAGGAGCACGGTGACTACATCTGGGATGGTATGAACACTGATCCGGCGCTTGCGGCCAAATACCAGTTCTCGAAAAACATCGCGAATACGCACATGGTGTTCCATGCAGGGATGTTCCTCGCCCTGCAGGAAGCGGCCTACCCATTTCAGCTGACCATGCCAGACCTCGACCCAATCGGTGAGCAGGACTATGGTGGAGAACTGGTAAACCCCTACTCAGCGCATCCGAAAATTGACCCACGTACGGGTGAGCTAATCGGCAACGGGTACAGTGTTGTGCAGGCACCTTATTGCTCTGTTACGGTTGTTGATAAGGAGGGCAGGCTTGCTCATACAACGACCGTAGATATTCCCAAGCCTGTGATGATGCACGATTGCGCTATTTCGGAGAACTACACCATTTTGCTGGATTTACCCTGTGTATTTGATTTTGAACGCATGGCCCAGGGTAAGAGCATGCTCTACTTCGAACCAGAGAACGGGTCGCGTTTCGGTCTGCTGAAACGGGGCGAAGATGGCGACAAGGTCATGTGGTTTGAGGTTGAAAACTGCTACTGCTACCACACGGTAAACGCCTACGAAGACGGTGATTGGGTCATTGTCGACGGATGTCGCTCGCAACGAAACTCCATTGGTGACGAAGAGCGGACGGCGCCCGGTGACCGAAGCGATCTGCCTATGCTTTACCAGTGGCGATTTAACGTGAAAACCGGTGAGGTTAAGGAGAAGGCACTGGACCTGGAGTGGGGGTGCGAGTTTGCCCGGATCAATGAGGACCGGATAGGTGCCCCGTACCGGTATTCCTATGCAGCACGCATTGCCGGTGACACCCTTGAGTCCGGGTTTGATGGGATCATCCGCTACGATATGGAGACTGGTGAAAGCTCACACTATCCCTATGGGGAAGGCCGACTGGGTGGTGAGCCAATATTTGCGCCGAAGACAGGTGGCCAAAACGAAAACGATGGCTGGGTCATTGGCTTTGTCCGGGACGAAGCGCTGGATCGAAGCGAATGTATTATCATTGATGCTGCCGACTTCGAGGCAGGACCTGTTGCTCGCATTGTGATGCCAGCGCGCGTGCCGTTTGGTTTTCATTCTGCCTGGGTTGACCAGGAAGCATGGCAGCGCCTGTGACTAGCCTGCTTCGGCTTTCTCTTTAGCCACCAGGTAATCAATCACCTGAAGCATCCGTCTTGTCCCCACAGTAGATGTGGTTCTTACCAGGTACTTGCCCTGCACAATGATGGTAGGTACAGCAGCGACGCGCAGGCGTCTGGCCATCTGGTCGGCGCGGTTCAGTGCATTGCTGACTTCAGTCGAGTTGAAGGCTTTTTCGTAGCTTTCCCGATCGAGCCCTGAAGACTCCGCGAACTGGATCATCTTTTCCGGTCCATTGAATGCCTGCCTGGCCTCGTGAATCGCTCGAAACGCTCTCATGTGGTTTTCTTCAGGCGCGCCCATGGCCTGCAGGGCGTAGTAGTGCCGACCGAGCAATCGCCAGTATTCGTTGGCAATCGCTGGCGTCTGCACAAGGGTGATGTCGTCGCGCTCTGCAGCCCAATCCTTGATCAACGGATCAAAGTTGTAACAGTGCACACAGGCGTAGCTGAAAAATTCCATGACCTCGATCTTGTCTCCCCGGATCCTCCTGGGATTCTCGATCAACTGGTAGTGTTCACCTTCCACGATCTCGTCGAGGTTGGCGTCACTGGCGGTCAACCAGGACAGGTAGGCCACGATAGCAAGAACCACGACGGCCAGACCGCCCACTGCGAGCTTCTGCTGCCGGAGGAATTTTGATTCTTTCTTTGCCATAGGGTATGTCATCCTGGTGTCAATCGGCCATTATAATGATCCGATCTTATGCTGAACAAGAATCCACATGACCGAATTAATCGCCGAATCGCTCGAGTACCTTGCGGATACCGAAGAAGACGTTTACACGAAAATCTTTGACGCGTTTTATGCAGCGAGCCCAGCGGCTGAAAACCTGATGCTGCACATGGATGAACTGACCAAGGGTCGAATGCTGGAAGAGGTCACCCGGCTGCTCATGAGTACGGACGTGGAACTGGAAGCTGCCTACCTGGATTTTGAGCTGCGCAATCATGAACAGGCCTATAGTGTTGAACGCCCGATGTATCGCCAGCTGTTTAATGCATTTGCCGGGGTTATCCGTGACCTGGCTGGTGATCGCTGGACACCGGAGTACCAAAAGGCGTGGGAGGCTCGTATTGAAGAACTGAGCAGTGCCATGGAAGCAGCCTGAGACTGGCAATCGTGCGCGGGATTGAGTACCTTGCGCGGGAATTCATTCTTATACTCCATATTCCATGACAAAAGTTACTGTCCTTCCCGGCGACGGAATCGGTCCGGATATCGTTGCGGCAACCACGCAGGTGCTGGATCACCTCGAGTGCGGCCTTGAATTTGAATATGCCATTGCCGGTGGTGAAGCCCTGAAGCAGGGACTTGACCTCGTTCCGGAGGAAACCCTGGCGAAAATTGCCGAGAATCCGGTGGCACTAAAAGGCCCTATTATAACGCCGATCGGTCGTGGCTTCAGCTCGGTCAACGTTTCGCTCAGGCAGCACTTTGATCTTTTTGCGAATGTGCGACCCGCTCTGTCCATTCCCGGGGCAACCGTGAGGTACACCGATATCGATATTCTTGTGGTGCGAGAGAACATGGAGGGTCTTTATTCAGGGGTCGGTCACAAGCGCAGCGAAGATGGTGAGCGTGCAGAGTTGACCAGTGTTGTTACGCGAAAGGGCAGCACGCGGGTTATACGTCACGCATTTAAGCTGGCCCGGCAACTACGGCGTGAAAAAGTGGCGGTTGTGCACAAGGCCAACATCATGAAGTCCACGTCTGGTCTGTTCCTGGAAGTAGCACGGGAGGTCGCAAAAGAATTCGAAGACATCCAGTTTGAGGAAATGATTGTCGATAACTGCGCCATGCAACTGGTCATGAATCCTCACCGGTTTGATGTCATCGTCACCACAAACCTGTTTGGCGATATTCTGTCAGATCTCTGTGCAGGCCTTGTCGGTGGTCTTGGTCTCGCACCCGGTGCCAATATTGGCAACAACCGTGGGATATTTGAGGCAGTGCATGGCAGTGCCCCGGATATCGCAGGTAAAAATATCGCCAATCCCACGGCACTTTTACTGGCGTCGGCGATGATGCTGGATTATCTTGAGTTGAACGATGCCAGTCAGCGTGTACGAACCGCGGTTCGGAAGGTGATTGGCGAAGGGAAAACCACGACGCCGGATCTTGGTGGCAGTGCTACAACAACAGAATATACACAGGCACTGATCGACCACCTGTAAACCTCATCCGGCAAAAGGAGGGGGACGTATTGGCGCTTCAAAAGAAGACGTTGTTTTTTTACTCGCTGGCTGATCTGCCGGTTACGATGGCATTGTTCCCTGTCATCGTATTCGTACCAAAATTTTATACAACAGAACTTGCAGTGCCGATGATTATCGCGGCAAACATCATGCTTGCGGTTCGTATATCCGATGTATTCACGGATCCCTTCTTCGGATTCATCACTGACAAGTACCCTACACCCTGGGGGCGACGGCGTTTCTGGATAGCACTGTCCGCACCAATCATGATGCTTGCGGTGTACCAGCTGTTTTTCCCCCCGGAAGGTGCGGGTGCCTGGCATATGGCTAGCTGGTATTTCCTGTTATCAATAGCCACCACGATGATGATCATCCCCTATTACGCATGGGGCGCTGAGCTGTCACCTGAATACAATGAACGTTCCCGGATTACCGGCGCGAGAGCCATGATGGGTGTCGTGGGCAGCCTGTCGGCCCAACTGGCTCCAGCAGCCGCGCTTTTCTTCTTTGCGATTGGTGGCAGTGGCGCGGTACTTGAGATCGTTGGCACAACGATGCTGATACTGATGCCTGTTTGTGTTTTTTTCACGGTAACCCGAGTGAAGGAGCCTACGGAGTACGTCAATACGGGTACACCGATTATGGAAGGCCTTAAGCTGATGTTCTCAAACAAGCCGTTCCTGCGACTGATCATTGCTTTCATGGTCAGTTCCACGGCGCTGTCTATTACAACTCCGCTTTATCTCTTTTTTATTACCTTTGTGCTGGGTGCAGAAGAGCAGGCGATATATATGCTGACTTTCTTCTACCTTTCGAATCTTGCAGGTGTGCCCTTCTGGGTATGGCTCTCTACGAAGATAGGAAAGCACCGTGCTTATGTCGGCAGTTTCCTTTTGATTGGCCTCGCCCATCCGTTCTACCTCTTTCTCGGTTACGGTGACTTCTGGTACATGTTGCCTATTACCATCGCGACCGGTTTTGCCGCTGGTGGCTTTAACGCACTACCCAATTCGATGAAAGCAGATGTGATCGACCTGGATACACTGAAGACCGGTGAGAACCGGGCAGCCCTGTTCTTCTCTACCTACTCGTTCACCTGGAAACTCGCGGCGTCTGTGGGCAGCAGCCTCGGTTTATACGGGTTGTGGATTATCGGCTTCGAACCCTCACAGCCGGAAACCATTACGCTGATGAGCTTGTGGGGGCTGAAGTTCCTGTTTGCGACGTTCCCGACAATTTTCTATCTCGCATCATGTGTGATCATCTGGAACTACCCAATCACCGAGGAAAGACAGGTAGAGATGCGCAGGGAACTGGAGGCTGAAAACCGGGCAATGAGCGCTGGTGCCTAGGCGACGCTAACTCCGGCCTGCTTGCGGGCACGTTTCTGTTGGTGCATGAGGTGGTCGGCTTCTTCCATCAGCTTGGTGATGTCATCGTGCCTGTCTTCGTATTCCACCACGCCGACACTGTAGCCAATCTCGTAGGGTGTGTTCTCGTTCTGCACCTGGATAGAGTCAGCCAGGTTGTGCAGTGGGCGATCGACGTGATCAGTATCGGTGCCGGTCAACAGAACGCAGAACTCGTCACCACCCATTCGGGCAACAACATCTGAGTTGCGGAACACCGAACGCAGCAGCGTGCCGATATTCTTCAGAACCCGATCACCCTCGGCATGGCCGTAGGTATCATTCACCTGCTTGAAACCATCCAGGTCAAAAAACATGACGGTTGCCGGTCGCCGCATGCGCTTGCAGATGGCGATGGCATGCTGTCCGACCCCCATGAAACCGCGACGGTTAAACAGGCTTGTCAGGTCATCTATGTTGGCGATGGACTGCAGATTGATTTCTTCCTCGATCATGCAGGCCAGGTCCGAGAGGCACTTGTGATCCTCATCAGAAAAGTTTCTCGGTGTAGTGTCAGCAATGTTGAGTGTGCCGATGACCTGATCGCGATGTGTGCGGATCGGAAAGGCGGCATAAAACTTGATGCCCGACTCCATGGCCTGGCTCGAAAATCTCGGATCGCGAGTGGCATCGTGAACCACAAGAGCATGTCTGTTGTAGATGGCGTGGATGCCGAAGGAGTCCCGTAAGGGAATTTCCGTGGCGTCATAACCGTGACGGGATTTGAACCATTCCCTTGAATCGTCAACCAGGGAGAATGACGCAAAGGGCACGTTGAAGGTTCGCTTCGCCAGCCTAATGAATCGGTCGTAGCGTTCTTCCTCTGCGGAATCCAGTATCCCCAGGGAGTTCAGTTCCACCAGTCGTGATTCTTCGTCACGGTTTGCGTTGCTTGTCATTGCTGCTGAGTATCCA
>JADHNI010000102.1 GCA_016779585.1 Pseudomonadales bacterium | reverse complement strand
CTTCTGGTCATCGCCGCGTTGTCTGAGTTCGATGTAGTAGTCGCATTGCTCGGACGCTTTGAGGCGTAGCTCGCCTTTGAGAAGGGCGAGTGCCATCTGTTCGGCGCGGGGAAGATAAGCGGCAGCCTCTTTTTCCCCAGCTTGGTATTCGTCATATTCTGTTGAGCTCAGTTGATTCCGAATGACCGACTCAAAGTGATCTTGTAGTCCTGCGCCAAGGTGGTTGATCGTTTTTAACTCTTCTTCGTCGTAATCCAAGGGATCAGAGACTGACCAGGCGCGCGGGGCCAGATTGTGTTGCCTTAAGAGTTGATCGGCATCGTGCAAGTTTTGCATGGTGAGTGTGCGGGGCAGGTTATAACGATGCCGTTTGAATTCTTGCTCAACCTGTTGATTCATCGTCAGGCAACGTTTCAATGCCTCAGTTTCATCAGCAGTTTGCAGGCTTTTGAGGATCTGTGGTGAGGTGTAGTATTTCTTAAGATCAGCAGGCACGAGGCGTCGATAGTGCCAATTGTTGCGACCTTTGGGGCGGAACAAGTATTTCACAATGAGGCGGTAAGGACCGATAGTGAGGGTAGTCATGTTGAGTCTACCCTAAAATGTATACGCTTATGTATACGCTTGTTTGGCTATGATGCCCTAAAAGCCTCGGTTTTACTGGATTTTTTAGGGAAAGATGGCCCGCCCAGAGAGATTCGAACTCCCGACACCCAGGTTCGAAGCCTGGTGCTCTATCCAGCTGAGCTATGGGCGGGTAAAGAGGACGCGATTATAGAGAAAAGCCGCCTGGCTTGCCATCAATCGTAAAGCACGTCCCTGATTCGCTTTTCCAGGTCCGCAGGAATCAGCTCGATCTGGCTGATGTCGATCTCACGCGCGAGCGCATCACGCACGGCCTGCATTGCCGCAATCCTCGCATGATACTTGTCATTTCCGGCGATCACGTGCCATTGGCCGTATTCAGTTGATGTCCGTTCAAGCATCTCCTGATACGCCGCCTGGTAGTCATCCCAGAACTCGCGGCTCTTAATGTCTGCCTCGGTGATCTTCCAGCGCTTGTTCGGGTTTTCGAATCTCTGGGTAAAGCGATTGAGTTGTTCCTGCTTATCGATTGTGAAGAACAACTTCACCAGGATGATGCCATCATCCGTCAGGAGCTTTTCAAATTCATTCAGTTCACGAAAGGCTCGCCGCCAGTCTGGCTCCGGAGTGAGATTTTCCACCCGCTCGATTAACACACGCCCGTACCAGCTACGGTCGAATATCGCTAACTGGCCCTGCTGCGGGATTCGGCGCCAGAAACGCTGCAGGTAATGCCGCGACAGCTCATCCGCTGAAGGTGCACCAATGGGATAAACGCGATAACCGCGCGGGTCCATGTTGGAGATCAGCCGGCGAATGAAACCACCCTTCCCTGCAGCATCAGTGCCCTCCACTGCAATCACCGCTCGGTGATTGGTTCTGTAAAGCCCCAGCTGCAATCGAACGAGCTCGGCCTGAAGCTGCGGCAGCTGAATGTCATATTCAGCTTTATCGAGCTCCGGGTGGGTAAGCGTCCCCAGCTCCATTACACCCTTCTTTCATAGGGCACGGCTTTCGGGGCACCGCTCGACATGTCCAGCATGCGAATTGGGTCGGTCACCCCATCCCACTCATCAGCGGCTTTCTTCATCAGGCCGAAGAACATATCGTAGAAATCGCTGCGCGCCATCAACTGAATCATGACGCCCGGCTGATCTTCAATATCGATGTAGGCGTGGGCTTTGTAATCCGGTGCCTCGCCGTACCTTTGCCAGACCTTATGTCGACAACCCTTGGCTTCAATACCGGCCAGGGCTTCATCGACATCATCCACCCAGTAGGCCAGGTGCTGCAGCCCACCCTCAGGATTACCGGCCAGGTAATCTTTATAAATAGAAGGATGACTACCCTCAGGTGTGATCACTTCAATCTGTTGGTCGCCGCAGTAGGCAAAGCCTGCACGCATATCCGCATCAATATGCTTGCCGTCATAACTGCCAGAAAAGCCGCGGATATCTTGAAGAAAAAAGGGTCCGATGCCCCTTGCCAGCCAGTGCTGTATCGCAGCATCCACATCCGGCACGACATACCCCTGCTGCACTACCGGTCCAAAAAGTACACTCATGATGATTTCCCCTGAATCAACTGATGACCAAATTAACACACCTTGCTATGGTTCGAGCACCAGCAACGCAGTAAGGGCAGAACGATGGCACTACCGGGCAAGAGCGCAACCTACAAAGGAGATGTGACCGATACCGACCGATGGTCACAGTTCCAGCACCGTCCGGATGACATTTTTATCTGTACGCCACCCAAATGCGGAACCACATGGACGCAGGCACTTGTTGCGATGATCGTCTTCGAGAAGGCGGATCATGGTGAGAAACCGGGCGTTATTTCACCCTGGATAGACGCTGGACTGGCACCTTTGGACGAGTATCTACAAATGGTCGAGGCGCAGACACACCGACGCTTTATAAAGACGCATACGCCGCTTGATGGCATCCCACATTATGACGAATGCGAGTACCTGGTTGTGATGCGCGATCCTCGCGATGCTTTGTTTTCCATGATGAATCATCGCGACAACCTGACCAACGAAGAACTTGCAACTGGACTACTCAGCAAGAATGGCAACGAGATTAACGAATGGATCGATGAACATCTCGATCCAGAAAACTTTGACCACCAGACTATCGAAACACATACTCTGTTCCTGAAAAGCTACTGGGACTATCGCGATCTGCCGAACGTTCACCTGCTCCATTACTACGATATGAAGCAGGACTTGCGAGGTCACATCGCCAAACTGGCCGATATTCTCGGCGTCTCGCTCTGTGACCAGCAACTGGACGAAATGACGGAGGCCGGTACCTTCGAGAACATGCAGGAAAAAGGGGACCAGTACGCGCCGGCCTCAGGGACTGGCATCTGGAAGCAGGAGAAGTCTTTCTTTGCTACCGGCGAAAACTCACAGTGGCAGGACAATATGACCGATGAGCAGCTGAAGCGGCTGGAAGCACGCGTCAACGAGCAGCTCAACGAAGAACAGAAGGCCTGGCTGTTTCGAAGCTAGTATAATGCCGGCTCAGTTTCCGGGGCCGTATCAATGATCTTCCGACAACTTTTCGACGCTGATTCGTCTACTTACACCTATATCCTCGGCTGTGAAAACACGCGCGACGCCATCGTGATTGATCCCGTGTTCGAGCAACACACCCGCGACGTTGCCCTCTTGCGGGAACTTGGCCTCAAGGTGAAGTACTCGCTGGATACACACGTACATGCTGACCATGTCACCGGCGCCTGGCTCCTCAAGGAAAGCGAAGGCGCAGAAATCGCACTTGCGGCAGATTACGAAGCAGACGGTATCGACATCGCCTTGAAAGATGGCGTGGTGCTTGCCTTCGGCGACAGTTCTGTAACGGCGCTGCATACACCGGGTCATACCAATGGCTGCTTTACCTTTGTCACCAACGACAAAAAGATGGCGTTTCCCGGCGACTGCCTGCTGATTCGCAGTGCCGGTCGCACTGACTTCCAGGCCGGCGACGTGCACACCATGTGGCAGAGTATTAAAGACAAGATCTTCAGCCTACCCGATGACTGCCTGCTCTACCCCGCGCACGACTACATGGGCAGGACGGTCTCTACGGTAGCGGAAGAAAAACGCTACAACCCGCGGATAGGCGGCGACGCCCGCGAAGAAGACTTTGCCGGCTATATGAATAACCTGGGCCTGCCACATCCCCGGCAGCTGGAAATCGCCCTGCCCGCCAACATGAAGTGCGGTAAACCGGATGCACCTGTGTCACAGCCGGACTGGGCGCCGATCACGGTGACTTTCGCCGGCGTGCCGGAAGTTGCGCCGGACTGGGTTGCCCGCCAGGGTGACAGCGTCTGTATCCTGGATGTCAGGAGCACCGCTGAGTACAACGGAGAACTGGGTCACATCGAAGGCTCACTGTCTATTCCCCTGGATGAACTACGAGAGAGGGTGGAAGAAGTGCCCGCCGATAAACCTGTCGTCGCGATCTGCCAGTCCGGCAAACGCTCGGCCATGGCGACGCAGATCCTGAGATCCGCCGGGCGAGAAAAGGTCGCCAATATACCGGGCGGCATGCTCCACTGGACGCGCCTGTCACTGCCGGGTCTCACCCAGGCATGAATGATCTTTCCGGCATTACCGTTGTCGCCCTGGAGCAGGCGGTAGCCGCACCTTATGTCTCAGGCAGGCTGGCTGAAGAAGGTGCGCGTGTCATCAAGATCGAACGTGAGGAAGGCGACTTCGCCCGTCGTTACGACACCCTGGTTAAAGGTGAAAGCGCCTACTTTGTCTGGCTGAATGCCGGCAAAGAAAGCATCACGCTGAACCTGCGTGACGAGGATGACCAGCAGCTTTTGCGTAACCTTTTAGCCAGCGCTGATGTATTCATCCAGAACCTCGCACCCGGCGCTCTCGAGCGACTGGGTTTTGCGCCGGAAACGCTGCGTGAAACCTACCCGGAACTGATCATCTGCTCGATCAGCGGCTATGGTGAGGACGGGCCCTATAAGAACCAGAAAGCTTACGATCTGCTGATCCAGGCTGAGAGCGGACTCTGCTCAATTACAGGTATCGGCGAGGAAC
Source organism: Pseudomonadales bacterium (assembly GCA_016779585.1). Classification (GTDB taxonomy): domain Bacteria; phylum Pseudomonadota; class Gammaproteobacteria; order Pseudomonadales; family Azotimanducaceae; genus UBA9659. Next base: position 4,078 of record JADHNI010000102.1, on the reverse strand, counting down.
TGACGCGCGTTGGCGTGTCAGTTTCCGATATCTCTGCTGGCATGACTGCCTACCAGGAAATCCTGCTCGCCCTGTTTGCAAGGGAACGTGACCCAAAGCGCCAGGGTCGCTTAATCAACGTCTCTCTTTACCACTCCACCGCCGACTGGATGAATGTGCCCTACCTGCAGCATCGCTACGGTAACTTCACTCCAAAGAACCATGGCCTGAAACATCCTTCGATCGCACCCTACGGTGCTTTCACCTGTGGCGATGGCAAGCAGGTACTGTTCAGCATTCAGAATGAACGCGAATGGGTTTCCCTTTGCCGCGCTGTACTCGGCGATGAAAGCATCGCGACCGACGAGCGCTTCTCTGACAATGAGAGGCGAGTAGATCACCGTGACGAATTGGAACAACTGATCAGCGGAGTTTTTGAGGCATCGAATCGAGAGGTCGTTATTGAGCGGTTAGATGCCGCCAGCATCGCCTACGGCAGAGTGAGTGATCTCGCTGATCTCACTGAACATCCACAAAACAGGTTCCGGAAGATCGAGCTGGAAAACGGCAGTGTTGAGGCGCTGGGACGCGGCGCGGTGGTTGCAGGAAAAGTGAAAACAGCCTTGAGAGTGCCGGAAATTGGGGCTGAAAATGAAAGAATCCGTGAAGAATTCGGGAAATAGTTATCAATTCTTACAAACCCGATTTGCATTAGTCTGCAAGACTGATTAAAACCAGAGCAACCAAATTCACAAGGGCCGAATCATGGATGTCTCGACGATTATCACTCTGGCGATCATTGCCGGGCTCGTCTTCTGGGCGGTTGGTATCTACAACCAGCTGGTTGCCCTGAAGAACCGCTACAAGAACGCTTTTGCACAGATCGAGGTGCAGCTGAAAAGACGCTACGACCTGATCCCCAACCTGGTTGAGACCGCAAAAGGCTACCTGGAACACGAGAGGGAAACGCTTGAAGCAGTCACTGCCGCCCGGGATGCCGCGGCCTCTGTGCTCGCTGATGCAGCAAGGGACCCGGGCAACGCGGACGCCATCAAGAGCCTGGTCAGCCAGGAAGGTGTGCTGCAAGGCGCACTCAGCCGGTTCAACATCGCCGTTGAAGCCTACCCTGACCTCAAGGCGAACGAAAACATGATGCAGCTCACCGAAGAGCTGACAACGACGGAAAACAAGATCGCGTTTGCCCGACAGGCCTTTAACGACCAGGTGATGGCTTACAACACTTATCGCCAGTCGTTCCCACAAATCGTGCTGGCGCCAACGTTCGGTCACCCCACCGACGCTGAACTGCTGGAGTTTGCAGACAGCGAGGCGATCCAGGAAGCACCCAGCGTTTCATTCTAGACCTACGAATGCCAACGTCCGCTTCCGCAAAAGCGGATTCGTGTGGGTTAACACGAATCCGCATTTACTGTCGCACCGGACCTTCGCCCGCGTTGCGGCCTGCAGGCCAGTAAGTGGATTTTTTCCAGTCGCAAGACGTAGCGAGGAGGAACACCAAGCTATTGCTGTTCCTCTTCGCACTGGCGGTCATCTCGCTCGCGCTGCTCACCAACGGCCTGGTTTTTGCGTTCGTTAATTTCCAGGACACCTCACAGTTCGGTGTTGAAGGGGTTTTCTATTCCTGGGAAGTTTTCTGGTCGGTCAATATCGCGGTCGTCATCCTGATCGCCATTGCCAGCCTGATCCGGCTTGCCACGCTGAGGCGCGGCGGCGCCTCCATTGCGGAACTGATGGACGGGGAACTGCTGGTCGGCCCGGGCGGTGACCTGAACAAGCGCAAGCTGCTGAACGTTGTCGAGGAAATGGCGATTGCCTCAGGCACGCCGGTGCCACCGGTTTATATCATTCCCGAAAACGCCATTAACGCATTTGCGGCTGGCTACTCCCCTGGTGATGCCGTTATCGGGGTCACCCAGGGTGCGGTGGATAACCTGAATCGAAATGAACTGCAGGGCGTCATCGCACACGAATTCAGTCACATATTAAACGGCGACATGCGACTCAACATCCGGTTGATGGGTGTGCTTTACGGCATCCTGATGCTGGCATTGATTGGCCGAATGATCGTGTCACCGAGTCACCACGCAGCGGCCAGTCGCGACCGAACCCATGCAGGTATTGTCGCCATCGGGGCCGGGCTCATGATCGTCGGCTACCTGGGGCAGTTCTTCGGTAACCTGATCAAGGCCGCAGTCAGCAGGCAACGCGAGTTTCTCGCTGACGCCTCAGCGGTGCAGTTTACGAGAAACCCTGAAGGCATTGCTGATGCCCTGAAACGTATCGGCGGCCACAAGGCAGGTTCGGTGCTCGAACACCCGGAAAGCGCAGAGATCAGCCATCTCTTTTTCTCCGAGGGTATTACCTTTTCCTTCTCAACACTCATGGCCACCCACCCGCCGCTGGATGAGCGCATCACACGTATTCAGCCCGGATGGGATGGCCGCTATCTTGCTGCTATTTCACCGGAACCTTCAGGGGAGCCCGGCAGTGCACCCGAAGGAGCCATGGGGTTCGCAGCAGCAGCCTCTGGTATCAGCATTGACCCCGACAAGGTGATCGAAACCATCGGCAATCCGGAACCGTCACAGGTAAAACTGGCTCAGCAAATCATTGCCGCGATTCCCGGAGTTTTCTCTGAGGCAGCTCATGACCTCTACACTGCCCGTGCCCTGGTGTACCTGTTCCTGCTCAGCAGTGACGCTGAGGTCAGGACGAACCAGCTGAAACACCTGCAGGAAGCAGCAGACCTCGGTGTTTATGACGCCCTTACGAAACTCATCCTTTCAGAACCCAGCCTGGAAGCGGGCATGAAACTGCCTCTGCTCGAGATGGCCTACCCCACGCTGCGCCAGTTGAGTTACGAACAGTACAAACTCTTTATGGGCAATATGGACGTGCTGATCCGTGCCGACGGACGCATCGGCCTGTCGGAATGGGCGGTGCAGAAAATGATGCGAAAACACCTGGAAGAGGTGTTCGAGTCGAAACACTCAGGCACTGAGTTCAACAAGCTGGAACAGGTACAGGATCAATGTGAGGTGCTGTTGTCTCTGCTGGCGCAGTGTGACCGGCAGTCTGGTGTTTCGGCTGAGTCCGCCTTCGATGCTGGCAGGGAAGCACTGGAACTACCCATTGAACTTCGCGGCAAGAAAGAACTGGGTTTCAAATCCATGAACCAGGCCATCGACGATCTCGCCGGCCTGCATCCGCTGCGCAAGCCAAAACTCATCAAGGCCTGCATCGCGACCGTCAGCGCTGATAACGTCATCAGCACCATAGAGCTGGAGCTGCTCAGAACCGTGGCTGACTGCCTCGAATGCCCGATGCCGCCCATGGGGAACGTCGCGTGAAAATCGGATTGATCTCCGATACCCATATCCCGGAAGCCATGCCGGAACTCTGGCCACACGTTTATGAGCAGTTCCATGGCGTTGAATGCATCCTGCACGCCGGAGATATCCATCACTTTTCCGTTCTGGATCGCCTGCAGGAAATCGCGCCGGTTTATGCAGCACGGGGCAATGGCGAAGACGGTTCGGGTGGCCGCGAAGTGCAGCCTCATGACGAGCGGGTTCGTGAAGCCTGGGTACTGGAACTGGGCGGCTTTAACATCGGGTTGACGCACTATGTGCCCATGCCACAGGTACCACCAAATTTTACGGTGGAACGATGGAAAGAACGCCTGTTCCCCGACCATCACCTGGATGTACTGATCTATGGGGACACCCACGTCGAGCAAATTGACCTGATCGACAATACCCTGTGCATTAACCCCGGTTCACCCACCTACCCACATAACCTGTCATTGCAGTTTGGCACCATTGGCTTTCTGCACCTCGATGAAGAGACACCGCGCGGTGAGATTGTCCAGTTAACCGAACATGGCGCAGAGCCATTCGACTGGGAAGGCTCAAGACGCCCCTGGTAATCTTGGAAAGAAGAAACCTGAAATCAGGAAAAGGATTCGCCGCATGAGCGCAGAACAGGGCATAGAACTGATGACCATCTACCTGGAAGACGTTCTCGGGAACCGCAACTTTGCGCGCATCCCCGATATCGCGGCTGCAGACATGGTCGA
>JADHNI010000034.1 GCA_016779585.1 Pseudomonadales bacterium | reverse complement strand
CATGCAATATTCGAATACATAGAGTTGTTCTACAACCCAAAACGTCGTCATACTCACAACAATCGAGTAGCGCCAACGGTCTATGAGCAGCGTTACTTTATGAAGAATGGAAGTGTCTAGGAAACCTAGGCCGTATCAGACATTGAAGAACTACATTCTGTAAATGCCAGGATCGAAGAGTTCAGAACGCCTTATCCCATCGAGGTGTTTCAGGAGAGGCTCGCCAGCCGACGGTGGTATGGACTGGTGGCAGAAGACGCGGGTGAACTCCTTGGCTTCAAGCTCGGTTATGAGCTGGGGAAGGGTGTGTTCTATAACATGTTGATGCTGCTGCTCAGCGAGGGATACCAGGTGTTTGATATCGAACCGCAGGAACAACTTGAAGACAATCGCATCTGGTTTCGAAAAGCGTTAACCTCCTGAGCTTTTCAGCAGAGCGGTATCTGAATGACGCTGATCGACTCCGTACTCGAGCATCTGGATCTCGAGCAGATTGAAACCAACCTTTTTCGCGGTATGTCCGAGGATTTCGGCACACCGAGGTTATTTGGTGGCCAGGTGATTGGCCAGGCGCTGATTGCGGCGCTGCGCACCGTGGAAGACCGGCACTGTCATTCACTGCATGGTTACTTTCTGCGCTCGGGTGACCCGAAGATGCCGATCATCTATGAGGTAGATCGTATTCGTGACGGTCGGAGCTTTACGACCCGCCGGGTTGTGGCGATCCAGAAAGGTGAGGCGATTTTTAACATGTCCGCGTCCTTCCAGGTGTTTGAAGAAGGTCTTTCTCACCAGGTAGATATGCCTGACGTCCCGCATCCCGATGACCTCCCCAGTGAGGAGGAGCGGTTCGAGGCGCTCAAGCCGATCATGACGCCTGAACAGATGAAAATGATGAAGCGTGACCGTCCCATAGAAATGAAACGGGTGGAAGATGTGAACTACCTCCGGCCGGAAAAGCGTGAGCCGGTCCAGCACATCTGGTTTCGGTCAAAGAAGAAGCTCAGTGACGAGATCCACCAGCACCAGTGCTTGCTGGCTTATGCTTCCGACATGGGGCTGCTGAGTACCACGACGCTGCCTCACGGTATGTCCTGGATGACCGGCCTGATGACCGCCAGTCTCGACCATGCCCTCTGGTTCCACCGTGAATTTCGTTTTGATGAGTGGATCCTCATTGCGATGGACAGCCCGGCAGCGGCAGGATCACGCGGTTTTAATCGCGGCACCATGTTCACCGAAGATGGCAGGCTGATTGGCTCTGTCGCCCAGGAAGGTTTGATGCGCGTTGCGCGCAGCTGAATCAGGCCGGTACAACCCGCTTCAGCATGGAGACCAGGTTGTGCTTGTCGCGGCGGCTGAGAAAGCTGCCAATCTCTGACTCCTTTCCGTGACTGCGAATGAACAGAGACACAGGGTCCCAGGGGTGGCGTGGTGATTCAACGAAGAACTTGGCCCACATGCGCTGGAAGGTTTCCTGCTGATTCGGCTCACGAACCCCGCGTTCAATGCGCACCTCGTAGTCTGAAACAATGATCACTTCCTGTCGGGCACACTGTTTCGCGCAGTAGTAGATGCAGTAGGCAACCACGGCCATTTCCAGCAACGAGAAAGGCAGGACGACCCAGGCACCTGCCAGGAGGAAACCGAAGGCGATCGACATGGATACACCCATCAACACTGACAGGAACAACACGTTGGCGCGCCAGCTCCACGAGTTGTTAGGGCGCAGGATAATAATGCCGGTGCGGCTGTTGTCGTCGATCTCAGCGACTACCATAGATTTCCCGGATTGCGTTCAGCAATCGATCGTTTTCCTCAGGTGTCCCGATGCTGATTCGGAGTTTGTCCTGCATGCGGGGTGCATTGAAATATCGGACAAGAATATGCCTTTCCTTCAGTTTTTTGTATAGCGTTTCAGCGTTGTCCATTTCTTCAACACGTTCTTCCTCAGCGGGCCTTTTTCCCAGAGGTACGGTGGCCAGCAGGAAGTTGGTGTGACTGTCGGGAACGATAAACCCCATCTCTGCCAGCGCTGACTGGACGCGAGTCCGTTCCGAGATCACTTTTTTCCAGGATTTACGTGCATGTTCCTGATCCCGAAGGGCAGCCTCGGCAACCTGCTGGCTGATGCCGTCCAGGTTATAGCTGTCGCGGGTTTTCGTCATCATCGGCTCAATCAGGGATTCAGGACCAATGCCGTAACCAAAACGCAGGCCGGCCAGGGAATATCCCTTCGACAGGGTGCGCAGGATGATCACATTGTTGCTGGCAACCGCGAGTGCCGGTGACGTGGCTTTCTCTCCGGTGAAATCGATGTAGGCTTCATCCAGCAACAGGATGGAGTCCAGTTGCTGCGCGAGTTGTGTTATCTGCTCTGCGGGTACGAGGTGCCCGCTGGGCGCATGAGGATTCACCAGGAAAGTGAGCTTCACACCGGCGTTGTTCATTTCGGCGGCGAAGTTTTCCGGCACCGACCAGTCGTCATTTAGCGGCACCTCAAAGGTCGGGCAATCCTGGATCTGCGCAAGCACCGGATAAAGGGAATAAGTCGGGTAGGACATGCCGATCCTCTCGCCTGGATCCACGAAGGTGGTGATGACCAGTCTCAGCAGCTCATCGCCGCCACGAGTCGCAATGATGTTTTCCGGGTTGACACCGTGAAGCTCTGCCGCAGCCTGTCGAAACCCGATCGAGGTGGCAGGTGGATATCGCCGAAGACTTTCCACGTCGAATTGGTCCAGCACGTCGCGCACCCGTGTTGATGCAGGATAGGGGTTTTCATTGGTATTCAGTTTGATGGTTTTCGGGTCTTCCGGTTGCTCACCGCTGGCATAACCCGTCATCTTCCTGAGGTTGTCGCGCTCGAAGCTCATCCGGCCTCCTCAAATGGCGTATAGCTGACGTCCACGATATAGAACTCTGCCTCGCCATCGGGCAGGTTTACATAAATGGACGTCTCCTTGTTTTTGCCCAGCAGGGAGCGAGCCATGGGTGACTCAAGGCTGATCCAGCCCAGCTTCGGATCGAATTCATCGGAGCCGACGATACGCAGCTCAGAGATTTCCCCATCCTCGTTTTCCAGGCGAACCCAGGCGCCAAAATAAACCTTCTCCTGATCGTCGGGCAGTCGATCAACAATTTCCAGGTTGTCCAGGCGTTTGGTGAGATAACGTATGCGCTTGTCGATTTCGCGCAGGCGTTTCTTGCCGTAGATGTAGTCGGCGTTTTCACTGCGGTCACCCAATGCGGCGGCTTCACTGACCTGCTTTGTCACTTCGGGACGGGTGACCCGCCAGAGTCCGTTCAGTTCGTCGCGTAGCTTCTTGGCGCCGTCAGGAGTGATGTAAAACTTCTGACTCATGTGGGGCAGGTCAGCGTGGCGGAATGAAACCGTTGAAGACGATGTAGGCCCAGATGGCTGCAACGATAAAAAGGGACATCATGACTGCGGCTGAGCCATAGTCTTTAGCCAGCTTTGCCATGTCGTTGTGTTCCATACCGACCCGGTCGACGGAGGCTTCAATACCCGAGTTCAGAAGCTCCACTGTCAGAACCAGGAAACAGGCACACAGCAGGGCAACGAAGATACCCAGGGATTCTGCAAACCAGGCACCTGATGGCAGTACCAGCAGGAACATCAGCAGTTCCTGGCGAAATGCGGATTCGCGTTCCACGGCGCTTCGCAGGCCTTCAAGCGAAAATCGTGTGGCGTTTATAAGGTGTTTAAAGCCTGTGTTCTCTGCCTTGTCGAAATATTGCTCAGTCATGATTCAGGTCAATTCTTTGATGGATGGGGTCCCGATGGACTCGAAACCGCCTATTTTAGGGAAAATTGCGGTTGAATCGACCTTAATTGGCCCCACTAAGTGATTAATCTCGAACAAAATAGGAAAAATCATCGTGCGAATCGATAAATTTACCGCGAAATTGCAGGAAGCCCTGTCAGATGCACAGTCGATTGCCGTGGGGCGTGATCACCATCACCTCGCGCCGGCACACCTCATGCAGGCGTTATTGAGGCAGCAGGGTGGCTCTGTGCGCCCGATCCTCAGCCAGATGGGTGTGGATACGGCGGCCATGGAAGCAGAGCTGGTTCAGCTGATAGACCGCCTGCCCCAGATTCAGGAAAACCTGGGTGACGTGCAGATGTCACCGGATCTCGCACGATTGCTGAACCTGTCTGACAAGGCGGCCCAGCAGAGTGGCGACAAGTTTATTACCAGTGAGATGGTGCTGCTGGCTGCCACCGAAGACAAGAGTGGTGTTGGCGATCTGCTGGCGAAACTTCAGGTCCAGAAAGAATCCCTCAAGCGTGTGATTGACCAGATGCGTGGTGGCGAAAAAGTGAACGACCCGAACGCTGAAGATACCCGGCAGGCGCTGGACAAGTACACCGTCAACCTGACTGAGCGTGCCGAACAGGGCAAGCTCGACCCGGTAATTGGCCGTGACGATGAAATCCGTCGAACCGTCCAGGTGCTGCAACGGCGCACCAAGAATAATCCGGTGCTTATCGGCGAGCCTGGGGTTGGTAAAACAGCCATTGTTGAAGGTCTGGCCCAACGTATTGTGAACGGTGAGGTCCCGGAAGGACTGCGCGACAAGAAAATTCTCGCATTGGATATGGGTGCCCTGATTGCCGGTGCCAAGTTCCGAGGTGAATTCGAGGAACGCCTCAAGGCTGTGCTGAATGAACTCGCAAAGGAAGAAGGGCGAGTCATCCTCTTCGTGGATGAACTGCATACCATGGTGGGTGCCGGTAAAGCTGAAGGTGCGATGGACGCCGGCAATATGCTGAAGCCTGCGTTGGCCCGTGGTGAACTTCACTGTGTGGGTGCCACGACCCTCGATGAGTACCGCGAATACATTGAAAAAGATGCCGCGCTGGAGCGTCGTTTCCAGAAAGTGCAGGTGAATGAACCCAGTGTGGATGACGCCATCGCGATCCTGCGTGGCCTGAAGGAACGCTACGAGGTCCACCACGGTGTGGATATCACGGACCCTGCGATTATCGCTGCCGCGCAGCTTTCCTATCGTTACATCTCTGACCGCCAGCTGCCTGACAAGGCCATTGACCTGATTGACGAGGCAGCGAGCCTGATCCGTATGGAAATGGATTCCAAGCCTGAGGAGATGGACAAGCTTGAGCGTCGCCTGATCCAGCTGAAAATTGAAAAAGAGGCGCTGAAGAATGAAGAAGACGAGGGCAGTCGCCAGCGTCTCGAAGCGCTTGATGGCGATATTGAAGGTCTCGAGAAGGAATATGCCGACCTGGAAAGCGTGTGGAACGCCGAAAAGCTGGCACTGCATGGCGCCCAGCAGGTGAAGGAAGACCTTGAAGAAGCCAAGCTGGAACTTGAGGCAGCGCAACGTGCCGGCGACCTGACAAGAATGTCGGAGCTGCAGTACGGACGTATCCCGGAACTGGAGCGCCAGCTCGAAAGCGCACAGGAAACTGATGTATCGAGCATGACGCTCCTGCGCAACCGGGTTACGGATGAGGAGATCGCAGAAGTGGTTTCCAAGTGGACGGGTATTCCCGTGTCCAAGATGATGGAAGGTGAACGAGCGAAGCTGCTCGCGCTGGAAGAAGAACTGCATAAGCAGGTCATTGGCCAGGATGAAGCCGTGACTGCGGTGGCCAATGCAATCAGGCGCTCACGCGCTGGTCTCTCTGACCCGAATCGACCCAATGGCTCGTTCCTGTTTCTTGGTCCGACGGGTGTCGGTAAGACGGAGCTTTGTAAAACGCTGGCCAGGTTCCTCTTTGATACGGAAGATGCCCTGGTGCGAATCGATATGTCAGAGTTCATGGAGAAGCACTCTGTCGCTCGACTGATTGGTGCGCCCCCGGGATACGTCGGTTACGAAGAGGGTGGTTACCTGACAGAAAGTGTCAGGCGCAAACCATATTCGGTCGTACTGCTGGATGAAATCGAGAAAGCGCACCCGGATGTATTCAACATCCTGCTGCAGGTGCTGGATGACGGTCGACTAACGGATGGGCACGGCCGCACGGTGGATTTCAAGAACACTGTCCTGGTCATGACGTCCAACCTGGGCTCAGACCTGATCCAGACGATGGCAAATTCCAGCTATGACGAAATGAAGTCAGCGGTGATGAATGTCGTATCGACGGCGTTCAGGCCGGAATTCATTAACCGTATCGATGATGCTGTCGTGTTTCATCCGCTGGAGAAAGACCAGGTGGCCGGAATTGCAAGGATTCAGTTGCAGATCCTGCAGGCCCGCGTCAAGGAATCACAGGTTTGCCTGGTATTCGATGACGATGCCGTAGCACTGCTGGTCGATGTCGGATATGACCCGGTATACGGTGCCAGACCGCTGAAAAGGACGATCCAGCAGTATGTAGAGAACCCGCTGGCAGAAGCTATTCTGTCCGGGGAGTTTACGGCAGGTGACGAAATTGTCGCCAGCCGGGACGGTGAAAAGCTCGCTTTTGTAAAAAAGTGAAAAAAGTACTGTACATACAACCAGTAGATTGATACTGTTTATTCATCCAGTAATCAGGTGGAGACAGAGATGACTTCAACTGCAGTAAGAGTGGAAGTATTCGACACAGCAAAGGCGACTGACAGCGCAGAGGTAAACCGAATCGGTGAATATCACTCTGCACTTGCCATGGAAGCCGCTCGAAAAATGCGCCGGACCCAGAAGAAGCGGGAAACCGGACAGGCGGTCTGTCACCACCTCAAAATGATGCTGGCCAGTGAACCCGTTCCCATTCGTGAGTTATCAGAGCGTGAGATCTCGCGAATGGGCGAAACAGTTAACCCCAATGGCCAAACCCCAAGGCCACTGCACCCGGAGCCTCAGTTCACCCTGTTTGAGCTGCCTTAACTCCCCGGAGTTAAAAAGGGCTTCGGGTTCTTTTTTCTGCCCGAGTTGTTTTACAGCGTGAGATAATCGCGCCATGGAACAGGTTGATGCCTGCGTGATAGGCGCAGGCGTAGTTGGTCTCGCCGTGGGGCGCGCCCTGGCTGGTGCCGGCATGGAAGTGCTGGTGCTCGAGCAGGGTCCTCGCATCGGTGAAGGCATCAGTAGTCGAAACAGCGAAGTGATCCATGCGGGTATCTATTACCCTGCAGGTTCACTGAAGGCGGAGCTGTGTGTGCGTGGTAAAGCACTGCTCTATGATTACTGTGCCCGGCATCATGTGTCTCACCAGCGTATCGGCAAGCTGATTGTCGCCAGCAGCAGTGACGATGAATCACAGCTGGCTGTGATCGAAGAAAAGGCGATTGCAAACCAGGTCAATGATCTGGCGTGGCTGTCATCGGATGAAATCAGCAAGCTGGAGCCGGCGCTCCAGGGCGTGGCAGCTTTGTTGTCACCCTCCACGGGTATCATCAGCGCACACGAACTGATGCTCGCCTTCCAGGGCGATATCGAATCGTCAGGAGGCTCGGTGGTGCTGGCCACCGCTGTTACTCAAATTAACATCACAGGCTCGGGTTTTGAGCTCGGCTGCACCTCGCAGGGCAGTGCATTTCGTTTCCTGGCAAAACGACTCGTGAATTCTGCGGGCCTGTCTGCCCAGGCAGTGGCAGGAATGCTGGGTAGTGATGCTGTCGAGATACCACCGTTGTATTACTGCAAAGGGAACTACTTTACGTACCAGGGCAAATCCCCGTTCTCACGCCTTATTTATCCAGTACCGGAATCCAGCGGTGCCGGACTCGGGGTGCATGCCACCCTGGACCTGGGAGGCCAGCTGAAATTTGGTCCGGATGTCGAGTACATTACTGCTGAGGACTATGCGGTGGAGGATCATCGGATCGAGTCTCATGTAGATGCGATCCGAAGATACTTTCCCGGTCTTGACCGCTCTAGATTGGTGCCGGGTTATGCCGGCATCCGGCCGAAGCTGCAGGCACCAGGAGATCCACCTGCCGATTTCGTGATCCAGGGGCCGGAGAGTCATGGTTTGCCCGGTCTGGTGAATCTCTTCGGTATAGAATCCCCCGGTTTGACTTCATCCATGGCCATGGCAGAAACTGTCGCCGATCGGCTACAGGCCTGATTTTTCTTAACCCGGACTAACAGATGCACAGCCACGGCCCACACGGTCATGGTGGTCACCACGATCATGACCACCAGCACAATCATGACTTCAGCAAGGTAAACCTCAGGTTTATCGTGGCGGTGGTCGCGAACCTCGGTTTTACGATTATCGAGGCGGTGTATGCGGTTATTACCAATTCTGCGAGTCTGCTCGCTGACGCCGGTCACAACCTGTCTGACGTTCTTGGCCTTCTGCTGGCCTGGGGTGCGGCTTACCTGGCGACATGGGATCCCACCAAGCACTTCAGTTATGGCTATCGCCGGTTCACGATCCTGGCAGCACTGATCAACGCCATTGTGCTGATCCTGGCGGCGCTTTACATTGCCTATGAGTCGATCGCAAAACTGGTCAATCCAACACCGGTGTCCGAGGTTGTTATCATGATCGTTGCAACCATTGGTATCGCGGTGAATGCCGGTAGCGCCTGGCTGTTCCATGCGGGTAGCAAGGAAGATCTCAACCTGAAGGGTGCCTACCTGCACCTCGCCTATGACGCCCTGATATCGGTTGGCGTCGTAATTGCCGCGGTGGCGATGTACTTCACTGGCTGGCTCTGGCTCGATGGCCTTGTTGGTCTTGGCATTGTCGCCGTCATTGTCTGTGGTACCTGGGGGCTGCTGAAGGAAAGCCTGAACCTCATGATGGATGCGGTTCCGGAGCACATTGATCGTAATGCGGTGTGTTCTTTCCTGGAAGAGGTCGACGGGGTGAGCGAGGTTCATGACCTGCATATCTGGGCCATGAGTACCAACGAGACCTGCCTGACAGCACATCTCGTTATGCCTGAAAATACCCTCTGGGATTCCGAGGATGGTTACAACACCATTGGTCGTGCCCTGAAAGAACAGTTCCAGATTCATCACGTTACCCTGCAGGTCGAAAAAGACTTTGACTGTGTGACGCAGGACTGTGCCTGATGACAACTCTGGACAATTTCTACAGCCAGGTCAGGGCTGCGAGACCGCTTGACCCAATTCTGCTGGATAAACCCATCGCTCTCGAGGCGTTGCAGACGCCCGCGCTGGTCATTGACCTGGACGTTTTTGAACGCAACCTGCAGAAGATGCAGTCGTACCTTTCAGCGCAGGGTATTGCGCTCAGGTCCCACACCAAGATGCACAAGTGCCCGGTGATTGCGCGCAAACAGGTTGAAGCTGGCGCGCGCGGCGTGTGCGCTGCGAAGGTCAGTGAAGCCGAGATCATGTGTGATGCGGGTATCGACGATGTGCTGGTTACATCACCGCTGGCAACTCGCGACAAGGTCGATCGATTCATTGGGGCCAGGAAAAGCCATTCCGGCATAAAGCTGGTGGTTGATCACGAACAGTCCGCCACTCTGCTGAATGATTCTGCTGGAGCAGAGGGTTTATCTGTTGATGTTTTTATCGACATAGACCCGGGGATGGGCCGCACTGGAGTTGAAGCCGGAGAGGGCATGCTGCGCCTCGCTGAATTTGTTTGCGCGGCTGAGCACCTTAAGCTCGCAGGTATACAGATGTACGCGGGCAACTGTATGCATATCGAAGGATTCCAGGATCGGCAGGCGAAGTACACAAAGGTAATGCAGAAAGGCATTGAGACGCTGGCGCTGTTACAGGATAACGGTATTGAAGTGCCTATCGTCTCAGGTGGTGGTACCGGAACGTACAACATGGAAGCAGAGCTCGGTCTGATCAATGAGCTTCAGGCAGGCTCCTATGCGTTCATGGATATTGAGTATCGGGATATTGGGGGGCGGGACTCCGGTGTTTTCTCGGATTTCGAGGTGTCACTATTTGTGCTGGTGACCGCAATCAGCCAGCCCCAGTCGCGGCTGATTACTGTGGATGGTGGATTCAAATCATTTGCCTCTGACAAGATGCCACCACAGTTTCGTGATGTGGAAGGGGTGATTTATCACTGGGGTGGTGATGAGCACGGCATCATCCAGTTGGATAATCCGTCCCGGGAAGTTGTGCTCGGTGACAAGCTTGCCATGCTGACACCACACTGCGACCCCACCGTTAACCTGCACGATTTTTACTTTCCCTATAGAGATGGCCTCGTCCATGAGATCTGGCCGGTATCAGCAAGAGGTTTTGCATTCTGATGACAGTAGTTCCCTGGTTCGAAGATTTTTCTGTTGGAGACGACCTGAGTGCCGTTCCCTCGGTAACCGTAACGGAAGGATACGCGGCGGCACACCAGATGGTGTTTGCGGATCGCGCAAGGCTGGCGCTGGACTGGCCTCTGGCGAAAGCCGTGACCGGTAGCGATACTGCGCTGGTGAACCCGAGCCTTGTCTGTAACATTGCCATCGGTCAAAGCACCATCCCAACCCAGCGAGTTCTTGGCAACCTGTTTTATCGCGGTCTCCGTTTCCAGAGACCGGTCTTCCTGGGTGACACGCTGACCACGAAAACCAAAGTTGTAGCGCTGCGGCAGAATGCCATCAAACCCGGCCGGGCTGCTTCCGGTATGGTGGGATTGGAAATTCACGTTACAAATCAGCGTGACGAAACAGTTTTACTGTTCTGGCGTTGTCCGATGGTGCCCTGCAAAGACAAGGATGCGGATACGGGCCTCGCGGATGACCTTTCGACCATGCCGGAAACCATTTCAGAAGAAGACCTCCTGGCATCGGTGCCGGACTGGCAGCTGCAGTATCTGCCGTCGACACCCCGGGAGTTCGCTGCAGGCGAGACGGTCAGCGTTGAAGCAAGGGATACGGTGACATCAGCACCCGAGGTCGTTCGTATGACCCTCAACATGGCCATGACGCACACGGATGCGGGTCGCAGTGTCTACGGTAAACGCCTGGTTTATGGCGGTCATACGATTTCACTGGCTGCCGCACAGTTATCCAGGGTCCTGCCGTCCCTCGCGACCATCCTTTGCTGGTACAAGTGCGATCACGTGGCGCCGGTTTTCGAGCAGGATATCCTCAGCAGCGTGATTCATGTGCGGAAAGAAACGCCCGTGCCCGGTGGCAGGATCCTGGACCTGGGGATCGATGTTTTTGCGGAACGCGGCAGTGAAGCGCCGGAACCCGGGGAGGGAATCAAGGTGCTGGATTGGCAGATGGCGGTCCTGGTTGGAGGAGAACAGCAATGAGCAAGAATACGGGTGTGCTTGGCGGTATGCGGGTGGTCGAAGGTTCGGCTTTTGTGGCAGCACCGCTGGGAGGTATGACGCTGGCGCAGCTGGGTGCGGATGTTATTCGATTTGATCCCATTGGCGGCGGGCTGGATTACCGCCGCTGGCCTGTGACGGAATCCGGTGAAAGCCTTTTCTGGGCGGGTATGAATAAAGGCAAGCGATCTTTCCAGGTGGACATCGGGCATGCAGAAGGTCGGGAACTCATTATGTCTCTGCTCAAGGGCGACTCGCACGAAGACGGGATATTCCTGACCAATTTCCCCGAACGTGGCTGGCTTGCCTATGACACACTGAAAGCCGTTCGCGAGGATCTAATCTATGTGAATATTCTCGGTGATCGGCGGGGCGGCTCGGCACTTGATTACACGGTGAACTGCGCCGTGGGTTTCGCCAGCGCTACCGGTCAGCCGGACAACGGCGAACCTACAAATTACCTGCTGCCTGCCTGGGACAACATCACCGGGCAAATGGCGGCGGTTGCGTTGCTGGCGGCAGACCGTCATCGACGAATCCATGGCCAGGGTCAGCTGGTTAAAGTTGCCCTGAAAGATGTAGCCGTAGCAACGACCAGTAATCTCGGGAACATTGGCGAGGTCATGATCAATAATGAAGATCGCCAGAAAGCGGGGAACTATCTTTACGGAGCCTTCGGCCGGGATTTTGTGTCCAGGGATGGCGAAAGAGTGATGATCGTGGGTCTGACGCCGAGACAGTGGAAAGGCCTGGTGTCTGCCATGCAGATTGAAGACCAGGTGGCAGCGCTGGAGTCAGAGCTGGGCTTCAGCCTGAAGGGCGAAGGCGAGCGATTCAGGGCGCGGGAGCGCATAGCCGCCCTCGTAGAGCCCTGGTTTGCTGGTAATGATTACGCGGATATCTGTCGCATGTTTGATGAAAACGCGGTCTGCTACGGACCTTATCGAAGCTTCCGCGAGATGGTCGAAGGTGATGACGACTGTTCTCTCGACAATCCGATGATGGGTCAAATCACCCAGCCGGGTATCGGGAATCTGCTTGCTTCCGGATCTCCAATTCGTTTTGGTGATACTTTGGATCTTGATGCCATGCCTGCCCCCGTACTTGGCCAGCACACCGAGGAAATCCTGAAGGAAGAACTGGGGTTGAGTGACGGCCAGGTAGGGCGTCTCCTTGAGGAAGGAATCGTTGCATTCCATTAGGGCCAGTTCTTGAATTTCTCTTGAATTGCCGGGCTGGAATGTATTGATTTTATTAGTAATTTCAGTCTTTTTGATTATAGAATAGTGGGCAATTTCTAAGGCTCGGAGATGATCCTTGTTTGAACTCGTTCAGGCAGGTGGCTGGCTCATGATACCCATCCTCCTGTGCAGCGTTATCGCCGCTGCCATCTCAGTGGAGCGTTTCTGGACCCTTCGGGCTGACCAGGTTGCACCGAGAAACCTCCTTGCCCAGGTCTGGACCTGGATCAAGAACAATGAAATGGACAACAAGCGACTGCGTGAGCTGAAAAATGGCTCGCCGCTCGGCCAGATCCTGGCGGCCGGTATTACCTCGCACCGTAAGGGTCGCAACGCGATGAAAGAGTCCATCGAGGAAGTCGCTAACCATGTTGTGCACGAGCTGGAGCGTTACCTGAATACGCTCGGCACCGTTGCTGCCATTACGCCGTTGTTAGGTCTGCTGGGCACAGTTATCGGCATGATCAAGGTGTTTACCGCCATTCGCCTGGAAGGCACCGGCAACGCCGCGGTACTTGCAGGCGGTATCTCTGAAGCCCTGATCACTACCGCGGCAGGTCTGACCGTAGCCATCCCCAGCCTGTTTTTCTACCGGTTTTTCCAGCGCAAGGTAGACGAACTTGTTATTTACATGGAGCAGGAAGCCCTGAAGCTGGTTGAAGTTCTTAATTCAAGCCTTTCGGAAAGGGCAGACACACCGAAGCCGGAAATCGCGCAGGTAGCCAACCGGTGAGATTTGCCAGGCGGGTTCGCCAGGAAGTAGATATCAACCTGACACCATTGATTGATGTGGTGTTCCTGCTGTTGATATTTTTTATGGTATCCACAACCTTTACCAAGGAAACCCACCTGTCTATTGACCTGCCGGAAGCAACTGCGCAATCGAGTCGGGCCGCGGACCTGCAGATTGAAATTTCGATAACAAAGAATGGTGATTACGCGATTAACGGTGTGGCACTGGTGAACAACAAGCAGGAGACACTGAGCAGCGCAATTGAGAAGGTCAGCGAAGGCGACAATGCGATTCCGATGATCATCACGGCAGATTCGGCGACGCCGCATCAGTCGGTTGTGACTGCCCTGGATGTCGCCGGCCAACTCGGTTTTACCCAGCTCGGCATTACCACCCAGCTCGCCAAACCCTCGGACTGACGCCCGCCAGGTACGGGCTTCCCATGACTGAATCCTCTGACATCAAAATCTATAGCAGACTGCTTTCATACGTGGTGCCTTACTGGCCTGCGTTCCTGCTGAGCATCCTGGGGTTCCTGATCTATTCGTTGTCCAACGTTGCCTTCCTCAACCTGGTTGGTTATATCGTCGATTCGATCGAGCCAGGGGGGTCCCAGGTTGCCATGGATGCCGAGCTGGCGACCTTCTTCAGTTCGCTGCTGGGTGAGCCAGGAGACCTGAATCGCACGCTGGTACCACTTGCGATTGTGCTCATAGCAACCACTCGTGGCCTGGGTACTTTCATCGGTAATTATTTCATCGCCTATGTTTCCAACTACCTGGTGCATAACCTGCGCACCGAACTGTTTGACCGTCTGCTGACACTACCAAGCGCATTCTATGATCGCCATGCCATGGGGCATCTTGTCGCCAAGGTCACGTTTCACGTTACACAGGTAACGGGTGCGGCTACCGATGCCGTACGTGTCATCATTCGCGAAGGTTTTACGGTCATTGGTTACCTCGGGTTCCTGCTCTACCTGAACTGGAAGTTGACGCTGATTTTTCTGACGGTTGCGCCCCTGATTGCGCTGCTGGTAAATGCCGCGGGCAAGCGATTCCGGCGTATCAGTGAGCGAATCCAGGATTCCATGGGAGATGTGACACATGTCGCCACCGAGGCTGTGCAGGGCTACCGTGAAGTCCGCACCTTTGGTGGCAGTGACTACGAGGCAGAACGGTTCGATAAAGTCAGCCAGGATAACCGCCGGCAGTCCATGAAGATGGTAGTGACATCATCCCTGGCGACACCGGCGATCCAGATCATGGTTTCTGTTGCGCTGGCAGGCCTCGTCTGGCTGGTGCTCGACCCCCTTTTCCTGGCGAATATGTCAGCCGGTGACGTGATTATCTTTATCACAACAGGCGGCTTGCTGGCCAAACCCATCCGGCAGTTGTCTGAAGTTGTGGCCACCGTGCAGAAAGGCCTTGCAGCTGCTGAGGATATTTTTGACCTGTTTGACCAGGAAACCGAGAAAGATACCGGCCAGTTTGAAGTAGATCGAGTTACAGGCCGGGTGGAATTCCGGAATGTATCCTTCAGTTACCGCTACAGTGCCCAGGAGAATGGCGAGCCAGATCAGAGCAAACAGGTACTGCGTGACGTGAGTTTCACTGTGGAACCCGGTGAGACGGTAGCCCTGGTCGGACGTTCCGGCAGTGGCAAGAGCACGCTTGTCAGCCTGGTACCGAGGTTTTATACGCCGGGGTCAGGTCAGATCCTGATTGATGGTCATCCGATAGAAGAATTCAAGCTGGATAACCTCAGGCAACACATTTCGATCGTGAGCCAGCAGGTAACCCTGTTTAACGACACCGTGCTGAGAAACATCGGCTATGGCACACTGAAAGATGCCTCCCGTGATGAGGTCAGGAAAGCTGCAGAAAAAGCTTACGCCTGGCGTTTCATAGAGGGGCTTGAGTCAGGCCTGGACACTATCGTGGGTGATGACGGTGTATTGCTCTCGGGTGGTCAGCGCCAACGTCTCGCGATTGCACGTGCATTCCTCAAGGACGCACCGATCCTGATCCTGGACGAAGCGACATCCGCGCTGGATACCGAATCTGAACGCTACATCCAGGCAGCCCTGGAAGCGGTCGTCAAAGGCAGAACGACATTTATTGTGGCACACCGGTTGTCTACCATTGAGCAGGCTGATCGCATTTTTGTCATCGACGAAGGTCAGATCGTTGAACAGGGGTCCCACAATGAACTCCTGGCGCGCGGCGGATTTTACGCCCAGCTTCACGATCGGGACGAAATCGCAGGGAGCACGTCAACTGCAGAGGTTGGAGCAACGGGTGAGCAGTATCCCGTGCGTCGCTACACGGCAGGCGTATTTGATTCTGGCAAGCTGGTTGATGCCTGGTATGGGGACTCCGCCTGGATACGTATGCTGGCGCCGCTGTCCTACCTTTACAGGCAGATCACGGGCTGGCGGAAAACGTGGCTGGAGCGGCGTAGCCAATGGCAAGCGCCTGTTCCTGTCGTCGTGGTTGGTAACATTTCTGTTGGGGGGACAGGCAAGTCTCCTCTGGTTATCGGCCTGGTGAATCACCTGCGGTCTCTCGGCTACAGGCCTGGCGTCGTGAGCCGTGGATATGGTGGTAAATCCAGTCAATATCCGCTGGAAGTTACCAGCAGTTCACCGGCGGGTGAGGTGGGCGATGAGCCCCTCATGATTTTTCGAAGGACGGGTGTGCCGGTTGTTGTTGATCCTGACCGCGTGGCTGCAACGAGGCATTTGCTGGAACATCACGAGTGTGACATTGTCGTCAGTGACGATGGGTTGCAGCACTATGCGCTGCCAAGGGATATCGAGATTGCCGTCATTGATGGTGCCCGAGGCATTGGTAATGGTCTTTGCCTGCCAGCCGGCCCGTTGCGTGAACCGCCGTCGCGGCTTATGGACGTTGACCTGGTTGTGGTCAATGGGGAGCCGGAGTTGCCGCAGGGCTGCAAGGCGAAAGCTTTTACAACCATGACGGTTCTACCGACACGGCTCGTGAACCTGAAAACCGGAGAGGAAAGGGCGCCTGAAAGTCTCTCCGGCAGAAACGTCCATGCCGTTGTTGGTATCAGTAATCCGGAACGTTTCTTTGCTTCGCTGACGTCACTGGGCTGTCTGATTACACCGCACCAGTTTCCCGATCACCACCCGTTTAACGCATCGGACATCTACTTTGATGACGAGCACACGGTGGTCATGACAGAAAAAGATGCCGTTAAGCTGGACACGCTACACCTGGAAGGTGACGATTACTGGTATCTGGAAGTAAACGCAGATTTTGATACCTCGGTTTTTGATGCACTGCTGACAAGGACAGGACTTGCCAATAAAGCTGCACAACTCGGGGTTAAAACTGGTTAGGAAGGGAAAAAACATGTCCGTGGATAAAAAACTTCTGGCGATTCTCGTCTGCCCAATTTGCAAAGGTGATCTCACCTACGACAAACAGGCAGAAGAGCTGATTTGCCCAATCGATAAACTCGCATTCCCCGTCAAGGATGACATACCCATCATGCTGGAAGAGGAAGCGAGGCAGCTTGCCGAGGACGAAGTCTCATAGGCGGTCAATCCCCGTTTACCGTTGTCATCCCGGCGCGGTACCAGTCCAGTCGCTTTCCCGGCAAACCCCTGATTGACCTTGCTGGTAAATCCATGATCCAGCGTGTTTTCGAACAGGCCGCCAGCAGTTCAGCGAAGCGTGTGGTGGTTGCGACGGACGACAATAGAATCATTGAGGCGGTCCGGGGTTTCGGCGGCGAGGCGGTAATGACTGATGGTGCGCACGTCTCCGGCACGGATCGCATTTTTGAGGCGGCAAAAATCCTGGGTCTTGGATCAAATGAGGTGGTCGTGAACGTGCAGGGGGATGAGCCCCTTATTCCGCCTTCTGTGATAAACCGGGTAGCCGGGCTCGTTGCAGGTGATGTTCGAATGGCTACCCTGTGTGAGGCCATAACCCGGCGGGATGATGTGTTTAACCCTAATATCGTTAAAGTGGTGCGGGATGAGCATGACATTGCGATGTATTTCTCGAGGGCGCCCATTCCCTGGGATCGAAATGGGTTCAGCGTTGAAGAGGATACGGTCCCTGTCGGGTGGTATCGCCACCTGGGGATATACGCCTATACAGTGTCGTTGCTGGAATCATTTGTGAGCTGGCCACCTGTAGACCTCGAAATGACGGAGAGTCTCGAGCAATTGCGTGTTCTCGCAAATGGCGAGAAGATTCGGGTCGAAGAAATCCGTGAGTCCATGCCGCCGGGTATCGATACCCCGGAGGATGTGGCGAGAACCCTGGAAGCGCTGGAAGGAAAACTATGACCCTGATTGCTGTCGTCAAAGAAGAGTGTGAGACCTGCCGGTTGATTGTGCCGGTGCTGGCGCATCTGCAATCTGCATTGGGACTTGAGATCCACGCACAGGACAACCCCGACTTCCCGAAATCCCTGCAGGTGACGGACGACACTGAACTCAAGTATTCGTGGCAGCAACGCATTGAAACGGTACCCACGCTGATCAGGCTGGATGATGCCGGGAATGAACTGGAGCGGACCTTCGGCTGGGATCGGGCGGCGTGGGAATCCATGACCAGCGAAAAACTGGATTTTGAGTTACCTGCTTTCCGGCCGGGTTGTGGATCCATGACCCAGGACCCTGGCATGCCAGAGAAACTGGCGGCTCGCTATGACATGGAGAAACTCCAGGCTCGCCAGCTGACGATCGCTTCGGAAGAAGACGAGATGGAAGCCTGTTTTGATCGGGGCTGGTCTGATGGCCTTCCTGTGGTGCCACCGACACCTGAGCGCGTGATGCGTATGCTTACTGGTACACATCGCGACCCGGCCGAGGTGATTGGTGTGGTACCACCGGACCTGATTCCCTGCACAATCGAGAAGGTTGCGATCAATGCCGTGCTGGCCGGTTGTAAACCGGAATACCTTCCGGTCGTGATCACTGCTGTGGAGGCCGCTTTGCAGGATGAGTTCTGTATGCACGGGTTGCTGGCCACAACCTACTACTCAGGTCCCATGGTGATAGTGAACGGGCCACTGGGGCGTGCCATTGGCATGAACTCCAGGGGTAATGCACTGGGACAGGGCAACCGCGCCAATGCGACCATCGGCAGGGCGCTGCAGCTGGTTATCAGGAATGTTGGAGGTGGCAAACCTGGCGGAGTGGATCGTTCCGTGTTCGGTAACCCCGGCAAGTACACCTTCTGCTTCGCCGAGGATGAAACCAACTCCTGCTGGGAGTCACTGGCAGTCGAGAAGGGTTTTACCGGGGAAGATTCCACCGTAACGCTTTTCGCGGCAGATGGCCTGCAGGGCATCGTCGACCAGAAATCCCGCGAACCGGATTCCTTGTGCCGCAGCTTCGCCGCAGGACTTCGTGTTGCAGGTCACCCCAAGATGGTGCTGGCATCGGATGCGATCCTGGTGGTCAGCCCCGAGCATGAACGCGTGTTCCGCCTCGCAGGCTGGAGCAAACAACAGGTAAAAGACCAGATCATGGAGTTGCTGATGATTCCCGGGGAGGAGCTGGTTCGTGGCGCCGGCGGCATTGCAGAAGGGTTACCGGAGCAGTTCAGGGACAAGACCCTGCCGAAGTTCCGGGAGGGTGGCTTTAACATTGTCAGGGCTGGTGGCAGCGCTGGTATGTTTTCTGCCATTATCGCGGGCTGGGGAGCAAGTGGCAGTACCGGCAGCACACCCGTAACTCGTCGGATTGCCCTCACTTAATTTAAAGAGCGTTGAGAAGACAGGAGAGTGTATGACTACGTTTATGGATCCTACCTCGGAAAGAGATCCCGGTTCACGGCAGCCATTGCCGCGACCAACAGATCTTTCCGGCAAGACCGTCGGGTTGCTGGATATCTCGAAGCCACGTGGCGACGTGTTTATCGATCGCCTGGAAGATCTGCTGGTGCAGAAAGGGCTGAAAACCCGGCGTTACAAAAAGCCGACCTTTACGCGAGTCGCACCGGTAGAGCTGAAACAGCAGATTGCTGAAGAGTGTGATGCTGTCATTGAGTCCTTAGCCGACTGAGGCTCATGCACGTCGTGCAGTTTGCATGACATTATGGATCTGGAACAAAGAGGCGTTCCAGGTGGCTTTGTTGCTTCAACAGAATTTGTAGAAGCGGCACGCGCCCAGGCGGAGTCGTTAGGTTTTGACCCGCACAAGGTTTTTGTCGAACATCCGATACAGGACAGAACGGATGAGGAAATGCAGGCGCTTGCTGAAGAAGCGTTTGAAGAAGTTTTGGCAATGATTTTGAACGAGGACGACCAGAAGTAACAATAATCAGCGGCAAAAAAAGGGACAGTTTACTTTTGTTTGGAAAGTAAACTGTCCCTAATTTTTATGCTGTCCCAAATTTTTGTTTTCGAATGCGGCGTTTACTTTGGCGCCATTCGAATGCCGCTGTCGAGGCGGATCACTTCACCGTTGATGTAACCACAGTTCACGATGTAGGCAGCCGTCTGTGCGAATTCGGACGGATCACCGAGGCGTTTTGGGAACTGGGTCATTTCGATCAGCGGTTCGCGCACCTGCGGTGGTGCAAACTGCATCATCGGTGTTTCGAAGATACCGGGGGCGATCGTAGCGATCCGAATGCCCTGTCGGCTAAGGTCCCGGGCAATAGGCAGCGTCATGCCGGCAACACCGCCCTTGGACGCACTGTAGGCAGCCTGGCCGATCTGGCCGTCAAACGCTGCGACCGACGCGACGTTGACAATGACACCGCGCTCTCCATCTGCAGTGGTTGGCTCGTTATTCTGCATCACATCTGCACACAGGCGCAGGCAGTTAAACGTACCAATCAGGTTGACCCGTACGATGAACTCGAACTGCTCGAGTGGCATAGGGCCGTTTTTGCCTATGGTTCGTGCCGCAGCACCGATACCGGCTGAGTTTACGTTTACATGCAGTGCACCGAAAGTATCGGTGGTCTTCTTGATGGCTGCTTTCACATCGTCTTCACTGGCAACGTCACCTGCGGCCCAGGTAGCATTATCGCCAAGCTCGCCGGCAGCTTTTTCTGCATTTTCAGCATTCAGGTCATACACCATGACTTTGGCGCCAGCGGCGATGAAGTTTTCCGCAGTGGCTCTTCCGAGACCGGAGGCGCCACCAGTGATGAATGCAACTTTATCTTTAAGATCCATGACTGATTCCGTCTAACCAACAAAGTCGCAGAGTATACACCTTTGCATGCCGCTCAGACCTGATTAATCGTTATACTCGCCGTGAATTCAAATCGCGGAGCCATCGTTTGCAGTTCCTGCAAAACGTTTCTCTTAAATCCAAGACCACGCTTCAGATGCGTTCGAATGCTGCCTGGTACGGGGAAGCTCGTTCGGCGGAGGATGTCCTTGAAGCGGTGATGTTTGCGCGGGAGCGACAGCTGCCAATACTTGTGCTGGGTGGTGGTTCGAACCTGGTACTGTCATCTGACATTGATGGCCTGGTGCTGGCAAACCGAATTTCGGGTTGTGAGCTAACGAATGAAAAAGTCAGGCTCGGAGCCGGTGAGAACTGGCATGAGTTTGTAAGCCAGGCAACTCGCCAGGGAATTGGCGGTTTTGAGAACCTGGCTCTCATTCCTGGTAATGTCGGGGCGGCACCTATGCAGAACATTGGCGCTTATGGCCTTGAGCTTGCGGACAGGTTTATCTCGCTGAACGCAATTAATCTCGATTCGGGTGAGAGTGTCACCTTCGACCGCTCGGATTGCCGCTTTGGTTACAGGGAGAGCCTGTTCAAGCAGGAGCGACTCTGGTGCATCATCTCCATGGAGCTTGAACCCTCAGACGAGTTACGCGCTTCTTATCCCGGTGTTCACTCGTGGCTGCAGGATCATGAACTTGAGGCTACGCACGAGTCGATATACAAGGCGGTGTGTGAAATACGAACGAGCAAACTACCCGACGTGTTAAGTCATCCGAATGCGGGCAGCTTTTTCAAGAACCCTGTTGTGGCGGTATCAGTATCGGAAGCTTTGCAGCAATCCTATCCGAGCCTACCGTCATTCCCGGACTCGACTGGAGTTAAGCTGTCAGCCGCCTGGCTGATTGAGCAGGCAGGTTTAAAAGGTACAGCTGAGGGTGGGTTCCTTGTCTCAGAACAACACGCGCTGGTCATCACCCACGATGGAACCAGTCACTTCGCAGAGCTGCACAGATTGATTGACCGAATCAGGTCCCGTGTCCTTGAGCGGTTCGGGGTAGAGCTGGAAGTTGAACCCACCATCTACCCCGGATAGTTACATAACCTGGGAACTCGGCTCTTCGGAGTCTTCGTGTGGTTCTGCTACCGGCGCTTCTGCCACGATGGGGACACCACCACGCGGATCATTGGCAACACGACCAACAAGACTCGGGTGATCAGATGCGACTACCCTGGCTTCTTTCATTGGGTAAGGCGCAGCAGACAGGGCCACCGCATCCTGAAGTAGTGGACCAGTCAATGGCTGTGCCGGGGTAACCCTTGGGTCGTTGGTCAGCCTGCCAATTGTGGAAGGATGGGGCTGCTCTTCCACCGCGGTCTTTTCTGTTGCTGGCGCCGTCCGTGCCGGTTTTTCTTCTACAGGTTTTGCCTCGACTTTCTGCTCCGCCACAACAGGTGTTTCTGTAATGGTTTCTGCAACGGTGTCTGCAACCGCCTCTGTCACGGGTTCGGGCGTTGGCGCATCGACATTCGGGGTCTCTGCTGGCGCCGTCTCCTGTACTTGAGTTACATCCTGTTCATCCTGCGCAAGCATGGCTGCTGCAATTGAGTTGGACTCGTCGGCTGCCACTTCAGCTACTGGACGTTCTTCCCTGGACCGTCGGCGCTGGTTAGAGCGTTCACGATTACCTCGAACGCGCTTGTCCTTTGAACCATTTTGTTCCTGCGCAAGGTTATCCTGGTTGTTTTCATGTTGATCCCGTTCCTGGGAGCGCTGGTCGTTCCGGCGTTTGCTCTCGCTCTTTTCAGAACGCTGCTTGTCAGAACGCTGCTTTTCCGGACCATTGTCACGCTTGCGATCACGGTCATTTCTGCGATTTGATTCCTTGTCGCTGCGTTTTTTCTGCTGACCCTGCTGTTCGTTCTGCTTGCGGTCGTCGTCACGATTTTCGTTCTTTCTGTTGTCCTGTCTATTGTCCTGTGCGCGACCGTTCTTGCGATTCTGGTTCCGGTTGCGACCACCGCGGCGTTTCCTGGCTGGCTTGGGTGGAGCCTTTTCTTCCTTAGCAAAGAGCTTGGAGAACAGGCGTGAAATGAAGCCGGGTTCAGCAGGTTCCTTTTTGCTCCCCGCTTTTTTCTCTGCTCCCTGCGGCGGTAGTGGAGGTGGAGCCACGGATTTCACAGCCGCGGCTTCAACCGGTGCCGGCTTGGCAGCAGTAACGACCATTTCTTCCTGCTCTTCGGAGCTGGTTATCTCGTAGGAAACCTCGTTTTCTTCGTTATCCTGCGACCGGATGCGTTCCACACGATAATGCGGGGTTTCCATCTGCGGGTCAGGCACTACAACGATCCGGACATTGTTTCTTACCTCGATTTCGGAAAGCACATTTCGTTTCTCGTTCAACAGGAAGGAAGACACGCTGATAGGCAGGAATGCCCTGATTTCAGCGCTGGTTTCCTTCAGTGCCTCTTCCTCGACCATTCGGATGACAGCCAGGGCAGATGATTCCGTGTCCCGGATAGTTCCCAGTCCGCTGCAGCGCGGACAGACCACACCGCTGGTTTCACCCAGTGAAGGACGAAGTCTCTGGCGTGACATCTCAAGCAGACCAAATCGGGAGATCTTGCCTACCTGGACCCGGGCCCTGTCTATCTGAAGGGAATCGCGCATCCTGTTTTCCACGGCGCGCTGGTTCTTTGAGGAGGTCATATCGATGAAGTCGATGACCACCAGACCACCAATATCCCTCAGGCGAAGTTGTCGGCAGATTTCTTCAGCGGCCTCGAGGTTGGTGTTCAGGGCTGTTTCTTCAATATCAGACCCGCGCGTTGCCCGGGCCGAGTTAATATCGATGGAAACCAGTGCCTCTGTCGGGTCAATGACCAGGGAGCCGCCCGACGGTAGCCTGACCTCACGATTGAAGGCAGATTCAATCTGGCCCTCTATCTGGTAGCGGTTAAACAGGGGTACATCGCTTTCATACAGCTTCAGACGCGAGCGAAAGTTCGGCATGACCTGGTCCACAAACTGGCAGGCCTGTTCGAAGGATTCCGTTGTATCAAACTGGATCTCGCCGATATCGTCACGCAGGTAGTCGCGAATAGCGCGGGTGATGACGTCGCTTTCCTGGTAAATCAGAAATGGGGAAGGGCGTTCATCGGAGGCCGATATAATCGCCTCATAAAGATGTACGAGATAGTTCAGGTCCCATTGCAGTTCTTCAACACTGCGTTCAACACCTGCCGTGCGCACGATAACGCCCATGTTTTTCGGGATGTCCAGTTGCGACATGGACTCTTTCAACTGCTCGCGGTCTTCACCCTCGATGCGTCGGGAAATACCACCTGCGCGGGGGTTGTTAGGCATCAGCACCATGTATCGTCCAGCCAGGGACAACTGGGTGGTGAGGGCAGCGCCTTTATTGCCGCGTTCTTCTTTCTCGACCTGGACTATGATTTCCTGGCCTTCTTTGACGACCTCGGCAATGTTGATCCGGCCCTTGATCTTGTTCATCGGAACCTGGAAGTATTCGCGGGAAATTTCCTTTAGCGGCAGGAAACCATGTCGATTTCCGCCATAGTCCACAAAGGCAGCCTCGAGGCTGGGCTCTACACGGGTGATTTTGGCCTTGTAGATGTTGGCCTTTTTCTGTTCCCGGACACGGTTTTCTATATCCAGGTCGTAGAGTTTCTGCCCGTCTACCAGGGCAACGCGCAACTCCTCGGGGTGAGTTGCGTTAATTAGCATTCGTTTCATTACGATTCACACTGTTTCAGGCGAACTGAAACCGCGATAGCGAATCGCCAAATCTCGCTTGTTCTTGTCGTGCACGACCATGTTCGTCGGTCGTGGTTGTGGAAAAGCTCCCTCAAAGGTAATGGTTTTGTCTCTGGTTTCGACGATCGATGCCCGGTGAACTGGGGCGAAACAAAAAAAATCGTTGGTCGAAGCCAGATCGAAAAATACCGATTTGACGCTGCGCTATCCGCTCAGTTCGCGGTTATAGCTTGTCCAGCTGCCTGATCCTTGTCAGGGTGAAGCTGGACCCCAAATATTCATTACTCAAGTTTTCGTTAAACTTGGCGTATTAGATCGGTTGCGTTTGACTAACCGATATAAAAAAGGACGGTACTATTCAAAAAATGTATAAACCGTCTGGGGCTGTATCATAGCAACAAATCATTATGAATCAAACGAACTCCACAGGTCCTGACAGAAATGTTCAACTGGTCGAGGTAGATGCAGAGGATGCAGGCCAGCGATTGGACAATTTCCTTGTCCGACGGCTCAAGGGATTACCCAAATCGCGCATTTACCGGATCATTCGCAAGGGTGAAGTGAGGATCAACGGCAGACGCTGCAAGCCTGAATCTCGGCTGGCGCCCGGCGACACCGTCAGGATTCCACCGATAAACCGGCTTGCCGAGCGCTCAACAGCGGTGGGCAGCTTCAGGGACCTGGAAAACCTCGTGCTTTATGAGGATGAACGCCTGCTGATCATCAATAAACCTGCAGGTATGGCGGTCCATGGTGGCAGTGGGGTCAGTGTGGGTGTGATTGAATCCCTCAGGGCGGTGCGAGAGGAGGGTGACCGGCTGGAACTCGTGCACCGGCTCGATCGAGGTACTTCAGGCTGCCTGATGGTCGCGAAGCGGCGCAGCTATCTGCGCCTGCTGCAGGATGCCCTGCGAAGGCCGGGCCAGATCAGGAAACACTATATTGCTATGGTGCATGGCGAATGGCCCGGGAAGCTCGGTGTCATTGATGAGCCGCTTTTGACCGCCAACAAAGCCGGCCGGGAGCGAATGACCCGGGTCAGCGATGATGGCAAGGACGCGAGGACCGAGTTTACCCTGCTCGGAACCGATTCAGAGACTTCACTGGTGCGTGCCTATCCTGTCACCGGCAGGACTCACCAGATAAGGGTGCATGCGCGGTGGGCCAGGCATCCCATCCTGGGCGACGATCGTTATGGCAGTGGTGAACTTGATAAGTTGCTGGATCATCCCCGCAGGCTGATGCTTCATGCGGCAGAGCTTGAGATACCGCCACTGGGCGAGTTTGGCCGGATCAGTGCAAGGGCGTCTTTGGATGAAGAGTTCCGCCTTAAAGTTGATTCTAGATACCCGGAAATAGTGATTTAAATACAAAAACTTAAGATGGTTTTATAAAGTCAAATATATCAAGATCAAATTCCGCCAATGCTTCTCTTAGAGCCATCACGGGTATGCCGACCAATGCGTTCACATCGCGTCCCTGGGTGCTTTCCATCAACAAGGCTGCTGACTTTTCGATCCTGATGGCCCCGGCGCAGTCCCAGGGTTCATCGAGATCCAGGTACTGCTCTATCTCTGTCCGGGTCAGGTCGCGAAAGCGGCACTTGTAGTCCTCAACCAGGCTGAATTCACGTCCATCGCAAGCCACCAGCGCAAGAGAAGTGCTGAACGTTACCCAGTCGCCACTGAAGGTGCTGAGATGTTCTATGGCATGGGTCCGATCGCCTGGTTTACCGCAAACCTGCCCATTGTGGTGGCAGACCTGGTCAGAACCGATGACCAGCCAGGATCCCGCTGGATCCAGGGTCGATGCGACCTTGCGGGCTTTTTCCAGGCCCAGTCGCGCTGCAAGTGCCATTGGCTGCTCATCCTCCAACGGCGATTCATCGATGTCGGCAGGTACCTGGCTGAACGACAAACCCAGGTCATTCAGGATGGTCGCTCTGTAGGGCGAAGCGGAGGCAAGAATCAGGCTGGTTTCAGTCATATCTTACTGAATTTGTGTAATTTTCTTTTGACACGGACAGGGCCAATCCCTAATATGCGCCCCTTATGTTAGCAGGGCCTCTCCCCGAACTGTTGGATCATCGTAAATTGGCGAATCAGCAGGGGATTGTCGAAGGTTCGTTCCCCGTAAAACAGCTAGAGCGCTTCGGCGAAATGTTGGTGGATCTGGCAGGAGATGTGAATCTCCGGTTGGCATTCAGCAAGGGTGAACACGATCGGACCGAGGTTCATGGTCACGTTGCTACTGAAGTCAGGCTGGAATGCCAGTCCTGCCTTCGGCCTGTGACGATCAGGCTGTCCAGTGAAATTGCTGTCATCGTGGTAAAAAGCGAGGCGGAGCTGGAAAAGCTTGAGGAGGAACAGGATGGCATCATTAGTGCTGACAAGCTCATGCCCATCGCGGCGCTTGTCGAGGACGAACTGATGCTGGCGGTGCCGATGATTCCTCGACATGGAGATGGTGAGTGTCCTGATAGTGAATATGCAGTGACCGAAGACCTGGCTGCAGAAAAACAAGATGAATCCGCAACGACCTACCGCCCATTTGCCGGGCTGGCCGATGCGATAGGCAAACAGAACGAACCGGAGAGCTGACATGGCTGTTCAACAGAACAAAGTAACCCGATCCAAGCGTGGTCGCCGTCGTTCCCACGATTTTCTTCGTGGACCGGCACTTTCCGAGGATCCAACCACTGGTGAAACTCACCGTCGTCACCACGTGACGGCTGACGGTTTCTACCGTGGTAAAAAAGTCATCCATAAAGACGACGACTAAGAACAATAAATACTGATGCGTCACGTTCGTGGCGCATAATCTCCCTATGACAAAACTCGCATACGTATTTCCAGGGCAGGGTTCCCAGGAAGTCGGCATGTTGCAGGATGTTGCAGATGCCGTTGCACCAATATTCTCCGAAGCATCCGACGCGCTGGGCTATGACCTGTGGTCACTGGTGTCGAATGGTCCTGAGGAGCAGCTGAACCAGACCGAATTTACGCAACCGGCACTGTTAACCGCCAGTGTTGCCCTGTATCGACTGGCGCTGGAACGCGGAGCCCCGGAGCCAGACATCGTTGCCGGCCACAGCCTTGGCGAATATTCTGCCCTGGTTGCTGCCGGAGTGCTTGATTTTGCTGATGCCGTGACACTGGTCCAAAAGCGTGGCCAGTTCATGCAGACCGCCGTGCCGGTTGGCGAGGGTGGTATGGCTGCAGTACTCGGTCTGACTGACGCACAGGTCAAGGATGTCTGTAAAGCAGCCTCAGATATCGCCGCAGGCGAAATCGTGCAGGCGGCGAATTTTAATGCGCCGGGCCAGGTGGTTATTGCCGGTAAAAATGCCGCGCTGGAGCGCGCCATAGAAGGGTGCAAGGAAGAGGGAGCCCGTCGTGCCATGGCACTGGCGGTAAGTGCCCCGTTCCATAGTGAACTCATGAAACCGGCTGCGGAAGAGATGCAGAAAGCACTTGCCGAGGTCACGTTTAACAGGCCGCTGATCCAGTTGATGCAGAATGTGGACGCCGCCGTTCATGAGGATCCCGAGGCTATCAGGGCCAACCTGGTCAGCCAGATGTCCGGCGCTGTGCTCTGGACGGCAACAGTGGAAAATATGAAAGCCATGGGTGTGGATACCATGGTCGAATGTGGGCCCGGCAAGGTTCTCACCGGCCTTGCGAAGCGAATCGACAAAAGCATCACCGGACTGAACATCGACTCCGGTGACAGCATCAGTGCCCTCACGGGTGGTCTGAATGAGTAAAGTCGCCATTGTGACAGGCGCCAGCCGCGGTATCGGCAAGGGTATTGCCCAGGCGCTGGTGAACGCTGGCTTTACTGTGATCGGCACTGCGACATCTGAGGACGGTGCCGCCGGGATCAGTTCGGACCTGGGTGACAGTGGAAAGGGTTTTGTCCTGAATATCTCTGACGCCCGGTCTGTTGAAGATTTTTTCGGTGCCATCAAGGAAGACTTTGAGGCGCCCCTGGTGCTGGTCAATAACGCCGGCATCACCAAAGATAATATCGCCCTGCGCATGAAAGATGATGAGTGGCAGGACGTCATTGATACCAACCTCACTGGCATTTTTCGGGTTACCAAGCAGTGCCTCAGGGGTATGACGAAGGCTCGCTGGGGCAGAATCATCAACCTGACCTCAGTGGTCGGTGCGATGGGGAATGCCGGGCAGAGTAATTATGCCGCTGCCAAGGCCGGAATTGTCGGATACAGCAAGTCCATGGCAGCGGAACTCGGATCCCGGGGTATTACCGTGAACTGTATTGCCCCCGGGCTTATCGGCACGGATATGACCGATGAACTGACGGAGGATCAGCGTGCAGCCATGCTGGCGCGTATCCCCCTGGGGCGCCTTGGTGAGGTTTCGGAAATCGCCGATCTGGTGGTCTTCCTGGCCGGCGAAAGCGCTGGTTACATCACCGGGGAAACCATACACGTCAATGGCGGCATGTATATGGCCTGATTGTACTTGATGGACGATCCGGCATTTCATTAAACTAGCGCAGCTTGACTGCAACTTTGTAGGAGTAATTCTAAACATGAGCACCATCGTAGAGCGAGTGACTAAACTGGTATGTGAACAACTCGGCGTAAAAGAAGAGGAGGTCACTCCGGAAGCTTCTTTCGTTGAAGATCTTGGCGCAGATTCACTCGATACAGTCGAGCTGGTTATGGCCCTTGAAGAAGAGTTTGAGACTGAGATTCCTGACGAGGAAGCCGAAAAGATTACTACCGTAAAAGAGGCTATCGATTACATCGAAGCTCACACGTAAGCACCTTTGCTAACGTATTAATCAAGCCGTGACTGCCCCAGGTAGTCGCGGCTTTTTGGTTTAATGGCTTTTAACAGGCAGTTTTGGGGGCGACATTGACTAAGCGTAGAGTTGTGGTGACCGGCATGGGTATGCTGACACCCCTGGGAACCGATCTTGAATCTTCCTGGTCAGGGCTGACGGCTGGCAAAAGCGGTATTCGCCCGATCACTTCATTTGATGCCTCTGACTATCCTGTCCGGTTCGGCGGCCATGTCCCCGAGTTTGATATCTCCGAGTACCTGAACCCGAAAGAAGCCCGCCGCATGGATGGTTTTATCCAGTTTGGCCTTGTGACCGGCATCCAGGCGATGAACGACAGTGGCCTTGAAGTCACCGACCAGAACCGCCATCGAATTGGTGTCGCCGTCGGTTCGGGTATCGGCGGCATCGTGACCATTGAGACCTGTCACGACGTGGTCAACGGCCGGGGACCCAACAAGGTGTCACCTTTCTTTGTCCCCTCCTGCATTATCAATATGATTGCAGGGCATCTTTCCATCATGTACGGCCTGCAGGGCCCCAATATCGCCATTACCACAGCGTGTACCACGGGGACTCACAACATCGGGTTTGGTGCTCGCATGATCGCTGCCGGTGATGTTGATGCCATGGTGGTCGGCGGAGCGGAAAAATCAACGTCCAAAACGACCATGGCTGGATTTGCCGCCATGAAAGCACTGTCGACGCGGAACGAGGAGCCGGAACTGGCGAGTCGACCCTGGGACAAAGACCGTGACGGATTTGTCTTGAGTGACGCCTCGGCCGTGCTGGTGCTTGAAGAGTATGAGCATGCAAAGGCCAGGGGTGCGAACATTTACTGCGAGCTTGCAGGTTTTGGCATGAGCGCAGATGCATCACATATGACGTCGCCCTCGGAGAACGGCGAGGGTGCCGTTCGTTCCATGCAGAACGCACTCAATGACGCCGGCCTCAATGCCAGTGAGATTGACTACATCAACGCCCATGGGACATCCACGCCCCTGGGTGACATTGCGGAAACCCAGGCTATTAAGACCCTGATGGGTGCGGACTCGGCAAATGTTGCTGTCAGTTCCACAAAATCCATGGTTGGTCATGCCCTGGGTGCTGCGGGTTCCATTGAAGCTGTAATCACAGCACTGTCTATCCGTGACCAGGTTGCTCCACCAACCATCAACCTGGATAACCCGGATGAAGGTTGCGACCTGGACTATGTTCCACACCAGGCCCGTGAAATGCCGATCAATGTGGCGCTGACCAACTCCTTTGGATTCGGTGGCACCAACGGAACGCTGATCTTCATGAAGCTGTAACCGGGCGCTTTATGAGCCGGGTTATCCTGAGCATTCTGGTTGTCCTTTCGTCGCTGGCTGTTTGCGCCGTGGCGGCTGGTTACTATGTGTTTCTTCAACTTGCGGCAATGACGCCAGAGCAGGTCATCTTTGATATTGAACCCGGTAGTAATCTTTCCGCGATAACCGAACGGCTGGTGCGCGAGGAAGTAACGCCTGCCGACGACATGGTGCTGAAGGCCTATGCACTGCTGACTCGACACGAGGGGACAATCAAGGCAGGTCAGTATGAGGTCGCCGCCGGGCTTGACGTACCAGGGCTGCTGGCGCTCTTTCGCTCCGGCCGCGTCATGCAGCACCAGGTGACTTTCCCTGAGGGCTGGCACTTTAACCAGTGGCGGGCACGACTGAGTGAACAGCCCTACCTGTCACACGATACAACCGGATTCACGAGAGAGCAGATCGCAGCAGTGCTGGGTATCCAGGGTGACCCTGAAGGCTGGCTCTTTCCTGATACCTATACCTACACCAAGGGAGACTCCGACCTGGAGATTATGCTGCTGGCTTACCAGAAAATGCAGCAGTTACTTAATGGTGCCTGGCAGGGGAGAGGCTCGGTATCCGGGATCCATTCGCCTTACGATGCATTGATTCTTGCGTCGGTGATCGAAAAGGAAACCGGTTATGAGCCGGATCGTGCAAAAATTGCATCCGTGTTCCAGAACAGGCTGGCAAGGGGCATGAAGTTGCAGTCGGATCCCACCATTATTTATGGCCTGGGTGAGAGCTTTGACGGTGATCTGAAGCGATCACACCTGCGAGCCGATCAACCCTACAACAGTTATACCCGACCTGGACTTCCCCCGACCCCCATCTGCTCACCGGGCTCGGCCTCTATTGAGGCAGCGCTTGCAGGTTCCATGCATCCCTATCTCTATTTTGTTGCGAAAGGTAATGGCGAGAGTTACTTTTCCCTGACCCTGGAAGAGCACAATCGTGCAGTCGACAAGTACCAGAGATCGCCATGAGTACGATAAATGAATACTAGGCCTGGAAAATTTATTACCGTTGAGGGCGTAGAAGGTGTTGGCAAATCAACCAACATCAACCTGATGGCGAAGCTTATTCGGGATGCCGGCCATGAAGTCCTGCTTACGAGAGAGCCCGGAGGCACCCGGCTTGGAGAGCGGGTGCGCCAGATACTGCTGGACAAGGCAGAAGACACCATGTCACCCATGACGGAACTGATGCTGATGTTTGCGGCACGTGCCCAGCACGTCGAGGAACTGATCAAGCCTGCGCTGGCTGACGGCCAGTGGGTTGTCTGCGATCGATTTACCGATTCCTCGTATGCCTACCAGGGTGGTGGGCGTGGCCTGGGTGACGAGACTGTCGCGATGCTCGAGACACTCGCGCTGGGAGACTTCAGGCCTGACCTTACGTTGATTCTCGATCTGGATGTGGCAACCGGTCTCAGCCGGGCTACAGCCGATGCGGAAGCAGATAGGTTCGAGTCAGAGGAGCGGGCCTTTTTTGAAAAGGTCAGGACCGCTTTCCTGGATCGTGTCGCCACCTCTGATCGTTATCGTCTTATTGATGCATCGGGAAACATGGAAGAGGTCCAGGCGCAAATCACCTCGCTCATGACCGAGGTGCTGTCAAAATGAGTCTGTTACCCTGGCAGGCGGAAGCCTGGAATCGAATCCGCTCGCAGGTGACGGATAAGAAAGTGCCGCATGGCCTGTTGCTTTCTGGTCCTGCAGATAGCGGTAAATCAGAATTTGTCGAACACCTGGCGGGCTATCTGTTGTGTTCAAACCCCGCGGAACAGGCCTGCGGCGAATGTTCCCGGTGCCAATTGCTCGAAGCCGGCACCCACCCGGATTTCCTCACGGTAACCCTTGAAGAATCGAAGCAGATTCGAATCGAGCAGATTAGGGACATGATTAACTGGGCGCAGCAGACCGCACAACAGGGAGGCAGGAAATTCTGCCTGATTTCACCGGCGGACAGGTTAAACCTGCAGTCGGCGAACGCGCTGCTGAAGTGTCTCGAGGAACCACCCGCTGACACAATCATCTGCCTTGTGACCAGTGAACCCGCGCGACTCCTGCCCACTATTCGAAGTCGTTGCCAGCAGATCGTCACGCACCTGCCGCCAAGAGATGTAGCCATAGCCTGGTTGCAGTCCCGGCAAATGGATGGAGACCTGGCGCTGCTGCTGGACATAGCCGGGGGCAGCCCGCTCAGGGTACTGCGTACGATGGATGAAGAATTTCTCGCCTTGCGATCTGAGGTGGCAATGGCACTGGCTGCACTGTCAAAGGGTCAGGTTTCGCCCATTGGCCTTGCCGCGAGCCTGGCATCCCGTGATCCGATGCAGGTGCTCGACCTGGCGTACAGCTTCATCCTTGATTCCATGAAACTGGAACAGGCTGGCCAGGCTCCCGCAGACCAGGCCGGCGAACTGGCGACTTTTGTGCAGGCGGTCCCGGATGATCGCAGGCAGTCACTCCTGGGCCGGGTATGCGAAGCAAAGTCCAGTCTTTCCGGAACTTCCAATGCCAATCCGCAAATGCTCCTGGAATGGGTGTTTGCCGCCGCCTGATGAAGCTTGTTTACAGTAGAACCATAAGGCATCATTTTGCCTGTAATTGGGATGGTGTACTGCCAAAGGTATTGAAGTATGGCTAAGCTGGCTCGCGGAGGCGGCAAGAAGACGATGATCGCATTGACGATCAAGGATAAGGTCGTCTTGCATAACTACTACATGCCTTTTATCAAGAACGGTGGTCTTTTCATTGCCAACCGTACCGAATACGATCTCGGCGACGACGTGTTCATCCTGCTTAACCTGATGGATGAGTCCGAGAAGATACCGGTGGCGGGGAAAGTCGTCTGGATTGCCAAGAAGGGCGTTAAAAGCCCTCACACCCCGGGCGTTGGTATCCAGTTCAGTGATCCCAACAACATTGCCAAAGACAAGATTGAGACATATCTGGCGGGTTCCCTGGGTTCCGCCAATGCCACGGCAACCATGTAATCGCGCCTACCTATCGCTTCAGGCAGCGTCTAAAACTCTTCTTCCATCAAACGGTATTCGGTTTCAATCATGCCCAGCTTCGCATAAGTACGCTGGGCTCGACTGTTGTCCTTCTCAACGTACAGACGGATGCCGCAATTGCGGGGGTCTTTTTTCGCCAGCGTCCTGACATGCTCATACATGGTTGAGAAAACACCTTTGCCCCGATGTTCCTCGGGTACGTACACACTCTGGATCCACCAGAAAAGGCCATTGCGCCAGTCACTCCATTCGTAGGTAATCGCCAGGCAGCCGACAATTGTTTCGTCGGCGGGAGTGGTTTCGCGGGCAACGAGATAGAAACCCATGGAATCGTCGGCGAGTAGAGCCTGGACACCGGGAAAAATCATCTCCCGGTCAAGCGGTTTATCCTCGGTTTCCAGCGCCATGGCCTGGTTGAACTGCGCGATGGTCCCGGCATCCTCGGGCAGCGCACGTTCAACGTTGATGTTCAGTTTGTCGGTCATGATGGGGATTATAACTCTCCCTCTGCCAGGATCTGTTTCGCCCGATGTGCATAGGCGTCGTGCTCCAGGTGTTCCAGGGTTCTCATGATCTCTTTTGGTGCATTTTTTTGTGAGAGTTCGCTGCGCCATTGCCGAATGGTGGCCCTGCGACGATCATCCGGTATGGAAAGGATCTTCAGTAGTTGCTCCCTGATGCCCGGGTCCTCCAGTGCGACCTGCATCAGTGACACGAATTCCTGGTCCTGAGGTTTGCTGAACAGTTGCGAAAAGAAATTCTTCATTCGGGATTTACGTTTCAGGCGACGCCTCCTGTAGCTTCCGCTGTCCACCGCATGGTATATATAGCTCCTTCAAATCATACCCCAGAATAAAAACAACGCGGGTACCCGGACGATCTAGAGGAGGAGAAATGGTTTCAGTCGTCTATGAAGCACCAGATTTAATTGAAGGTGCAGTAAACCTGTTGGCGAAGTCGGATATACCCGCGCACGTGCTGGCAGGTGGTACAGACCTCATCATACAGACTAATAACAGCAGTGATGCCGAACGCCTGATTGTTGATGTCAAAAAGATTGCCGGTATGACCGATGCCAATTTGACCGATGCTGCCCTGGAACTTGGTCCATCCATGTCCTGCGCCTCATTTACCGAGAGAGATGACATCAAGGCGGTGTATCCCGGACTTGTTGAGGCAGCCTACCTGATTGGTTCAACCCAGGTGCAGGGAAGGGCGAGTGTCGGTGGCAACCTCTGCAATTCATCTCCCGCGGCGGACACAATTCCGGCATTGATCGCCAACGGGGCACAGTGTGTCATTGCGGGTCCCAACGGTGAGCGAACTGTGCCAGTGGAGGAATTTGTGACCGGTGTCGGGCAGAACTGCATGGAAAAGGGTGAACTGCTAAAGCAGATTACCGTTCCACGGCCTGCCGCGAATACATCGGATGCCTACCTGCGTTTTATCCCAAGAACAGAGATGGACATCGCGGTTGCCGGCGCCGGTGTCAGTGTCACGCTGGATGACACTGGTACCTGTACTGCGGCCAGGGTGGCTATTGGTGCAGTGGCACCAACGGCGTTGCTGGTGCCGGAGGCAGCAGATGCGCTCGTCGGCAGTAAACTGGATGAAGCAGCCCTGCAGGCTGCGGCAGATGCGGCTAGCGCTGCATCCAACCCGATCACGGATCGTCGCGGTACGGTTGAGTATCGCCGTCAGGTTGTGGGTGTGCTGGTCAAGAGAGCGGCGAGCATTGCTGCAGAAAGAGCTAAAGAGGGTTAATTCATGTCAAAGACACACGTTACAACATCGATTAATGGAGAGCCTGTCGAGTTTCTCTGCGACCCAGGCGATACGCTGCTGGATGTGCTTCGAAACGATCTGCAGATGACCGGTACCAAAGAAGGCTGTGGTTCGGGCGATTGTGGAGCCTGTTCGGTGACAATGAATGGCCGGCTGGTCTGTTCATGCCTGGTGCTGGGTGTAGAGGCTGAAGGTGCCGAGATCGGGACTATTGAAGGTATCGGCAGCAATGACGGACTTCATGTGATCCAGGAAAAGTTTCTGGAACACGCCGCACTTCAATGTGGTGTCTGTACTCCGGGCCTGATTGTCAGCACCAAGGCCCTGCTGGAAGAAAATCCCAACCCGACAGAGGAAGAGGCGCGCTATTACCTGGCCGGTAATCTCTGCCGATGTACGGGTTATGACAAGATTATCAGGGCAGTATTGGATGCTGCCGAAACCATGCGAGAAGGTGCCTGATTATGAGTGAAGCACGAGAGTTCAAGTATATTGGTCAACGAACTATCCGTCCTGACGGTTTCGATAAGGTGACCGGACGCGCCCAGTACGGCGCTGACCTTAACCTTCCCGGCATGATCTGGGGACGCACGCTACGCAGCCCCCATGCCCATGCGAAGATTCTTTCCATTGATACCAGCAAGGCAGAAGCACACCCGGACGTTTTCGCCGTGGTGACCTTCAAGGATTTTGGCAGTGTTGAGGGTGAATCCATCAATGCTGGTGAAGGCGCAGCTGATGTGCTCGATTTGGCACGAAACTGTCTCGCTGATGACAAGGTGCTTTACCATGGTCATGCGATTGCAGCTGTTGCGGCCCGCACGGAACGCGTTGCTGACGATGCGCTGGCACTGATTGAGGTCAAGTACGAGGTGCTGTCTCCTGTGCTTGATGTGGAAGATGCCATGAAAGATGGCGCTCCGATTCTGCACGAAGACATGTTTACACAGGGATATGAGGAAACCCCGAGTTCACCCTCGAACATTGCAACACGACTTGAAATGAAGATGGGTGACATCGAAGCAGGTTTTGCCGAAGCTGATGTCATCGTTGAGCGTGAATTCCGAACCCCGACGGCACACCAGGGTTACATCGAGCCCCATGCTTGTACCGCACGTTATGACGAGGACGGTCAGTCCTTGGTCTGGTGCTGTACCCAGGGTCACTTCGATGTTCGAACCTCCACAGCCAAGCTGCTGCATATTGATCTCAGCAAGCTCAAGGTTGTTGCCAGTGAAATTGGTGGTGGTTTTGGAGGTAAGACAGTGGTCTACCAGGAGCCTGTGGCTCTTGCACTGTCTCGCAAATCCGGTCGTCCGGTGAAGATGGTCATGAACCGCGACGAAGTATTTATGGCAACCGGTCCGACGTCAGCCGCCAAGCTGAAAGCCAAGGTCGGCGCCAAGAAAGATGGCACCATTACGGCCATGCAGGGATGGATGGCTTATGAGGCCGGCGCCTTCAAGGGATCGCCCATGATGCCTGGCGTGATGACCATGTTTACTCCCTATGACTGCGGTAATGTCCAGGTAGAGGGTTTCGACGTCGTCGTTAACAAGTGCAAGGTGGCTGCTTATCGCGCACCGGGTGCTCCGCAGGCGGAGTTTGCAGCTGAGATGGTTGTGAACGAACTGGCGGAGGAGCTGGGTATGGATCCGATTGAGCTGCGACTCAAGAATGCAGCGAAAGAAGGTACACAGACGATTTATGGACCCAAGCTTAAGACCGTAGGGCTGGTTGAGTGCCTGGAAGCTGCCAGGGATTCTGATCACTACAAGTCCACGCTGGCAGAAGGTTGTGGCCGGGGTATTGCGGCTGGTTTCTGGTTCAATATCGGTGGCCAGTCCAGTGTCTCCATCAATATGAATACCGATGGTACAGGTACGATTATTGAAGGTTCACCTGATATTGGCGGTTCCCGTGCTTCCATGCAGATGATGGCCGCAGAGGTCCTGCAGATAGAACCCTCGCGCCTGAAGCCTATCGTTGCGGATACGGACAGCCTGCCTTACAGCCAGGGTACCGGCGGCAGCCGTGTGACTTTTGCCACGGGTATGGCGGTCATCGAAGCCGCAGAAGATGTGGTGAGACAGCTGAAAGAGCGTGCAGCTGCCATCTGGAATGTCACTGCCGAACAGGTGGACTATGTCGATGGCGTAGCGATCAATACGGCTGGTGGAGAGAAGATGACGCTGGCAGAAGTCTGCGAGGCTGCCGAGAAAACCGGTGGCCAGATTTCCGGGACAGGCAACATCAACGCACGCGGCGCGGGACCGAGCTTTGCCGTCCATCTCTGTGATACAAAAGTGGATAAAGAAACCGGTAAGGTGGATGTTGTACGTTACACCGCGATCCAGGATGCCGGTAAAGCCATTCACCCGAGCTACGTTGAAGGGCAACTCCAGGGTGGTGCGGTTCAGGGTATCGGCTGGGCGTTGAACGAAGAGTACATCTACAACGATGACGGGGTCATGGAAAACCCCGGCTTCCTGGATTACAGGATCCCGCTGGCATCAGACCTGCCGATGATTGAGGCGATCATTGTTGAAGTGCCCAATGCGTTCCATCCCTATGGCGTTCGTGGTGTCGGTGAATCCGGCATTATTCCGCCGCTGGCCGCAGTGGGCTGGTCCGTGGGTAACGCGATTGGACGCAAGGTGGAAGAGCTGCCCTGTTCTCCGCCCAGGGTTCTGTCGCTTATCCAGAACGGGTAAGCCTCAGCGGGAACACGATATGGCTGTTGTAGTCTTCTCCAGTGAACTGCAATTGTTTACTGGGGAAGAACGTACAGAAGTAGGAGCGTGCCGCTTCAAGGAAATAGTTGCCGAGCTCGTCGAAAAATATGAGGCTCTCACCGAGGATAAGCTCATGGAGATGGCGGTTGCCATTGATGGTGAGATTATCCACACACCCTTCCTGGAGACGGTGGGTGACCAGAGTGAACTTCATTTCCTGCATCGTATTTCCGGCGGCTGAAGCGTACCAATGATTCGTTGGCTGATTCTGCTGGTGCTGGTCATCGCGGCCATACCTTATGTTTTCCTCGCGGGTTATGGCTTCTATCACGGTCTGGATATTGTTAACGGGCTGAAAACCTTCTCCCTGGGTCTTGTTAAGCAGGATCTGGTTTATTCAGAAAACAAGAGGGTGGCAGCTTCCGAGCTAGGAGTTGCGGATGCCCCGATCACGTGGCGCGGCAAGCTAGAAAACGAACGCCTGGGTGAGGCGAGCGGCCTGGCGTTCGGTAACCGGTCCGATGTGCTCTTTGCCATCAATGATAGCGGCAACCCGCCTGAGCTGTTTGCCACGGGTACTGATGGCAGTGACCTGGGTGTCTGGCCCATCGATTATCCCGAGCGCCATGACTTCGAAGACCTTGCCAGCTTTGAATGGGATGGCACGTCCTTCCTTCTCGTCGCCGATACCGGTGATAACTTCAACTGGCGACCTTACCTGACACTTCTCGTCATCGCGGAGCCCCTCCTGGAGACCCTGGGGCAGCCCCTGGTACCTGTCTGGTCAATTCGTTTCCGGTTCCCTGACGGTTATCGAGATATTGAGGGTGTCGCGGTGGATGAACAGGAAGAGCAGATCTATCTCGTCAGTAAACGTCGGATTCCTGCGGAAGTCTTCAGGTTACCGCTGACATCCAGCGATGATACGGAAATTGTAACGGCGAAGCGAGTTGCAAGGTTGCGGGGTGTTCCTGCCCCGACAGCCCGTGACCTGCGTGAGGATCCTCAGTATGGCGAGTCAGTTTCTTCACCCACCGCGTTTGACCTGAAGGGACGTTCTGCCATGGTGGTGACTTATAAGGAAGCTTATCTCTTCAGGAGATCCTTCCGAAGCACCTGGGATGAAACTTTCAGCGAATTGCCTGTCCGGGTGCGTTTGCCTGAAATCCACGGGTTGGAATCCGGTGCCTTTGTTGCCTCCACGGACAGGTTCTTCGTGACAGGGGAGCGAGAGGACGGCATTGGTCCGATGGACGTGTTTGAAGTCCGGCTTCCGTGAATGAGTCCATGAATGGTCTCGTTAGCCGGTTCCAGGACAGGTTCGGGCAGGCGCCCGGCATTCTTGTAAATGCGCCATCCCGTATTAACCTGATTGGGGATCACATCGACTATTGCGGCGGGCATGTGCTGCCCATGGCGATTCGTGGCGGCACCACGGTATTGTCTTCGGACAATGGTTCGGACCTGGTCAATGTCTTTACCGAACGATTTGATGACAGGGTGAGTCTTGAGATTCGCCCTGATCATTCGGCAGGTTTTTATGGAGACTGGCGTGACTACGTGGCTGGTGTCATCAGCCTGCTGTCCTCAAGGTATCGCCTGCAGGGTATGGATCTCTATGTTACCCAGAGTTCGGGGACGGCTGGACTATCCACCTCAGCCTCATTTTGCCTTGCGCTGGCCAAGACCCTGGCACCCCGGGTCGACCATGTAGCGTTGGCAAAGATCTGCCAACAGGTCGAGCATGAGTATGCCGGTGTGCAGTGCGGCATCATGGATCAGATGTCGATTGCCATTGGTGGAGTTATCTGCCTAGATTGCCAAAACCTTGACTGGCGGGAAGCAGACAGCAATCTTGATGATATGGTCTTCGTTGTCATGGATACCGGTAAAGAACGCACCCTCGCCGGGTCGGCCTACAACGATCGAGCTCACGAATTGTTACAGGTGGCACGTGTGTTGGGCCTGCAAGGTATTGATTCGCTGGTAACGGCAACTGATTCTGCATTCCTGCGGGAGTACCTGCGCAATCGATTCACGCACGTGACGTGCGAGGAGAAGCGTGTGCAGAGCGCATATCAGGCCTTACAGCATCGTGACTGGTCTGCTTTCGGGCACCTCATGAACGAGAGCCACGCATCGCTGCGTGACAACTATGAAGTCTCCTGTGCAGAACTGGATACCATGGTGGACCTGGCGCTCGACTGTCCGGGTGTCGTGGGCGCCCGAATGACGGGAGGCGGGTTTGGTGGCTGTGCGATTGCATTAAGTGAGCGACGTACAGTTGATGACTGGATGCCGCAGGTTGCCTGTACCTATGAACAACGAACAAGTCTCAGGCCTCACTTGTTCCTGGCGGAACCTTCGCGCGGCCTGACGCTTACAGAGTTGTCTCAGGGATAACCTTCAGGGTTTTCCTGCTGCCAGTGCCAGGCATCCCGACAGATGTCTTCGATGGTTAGCTCTGCCCGCCAGTTGAGTTCTTTCTCGGCGAGCGATGGATCGGTATAGGTGGACGGCACATCGCCCGGTCGTCTGGGTCCGATGCGCTTGTTCAACTTCTGGTTGGTAGATTTTTCGAACGCTTCGACAACTTCTTTAACGGAATTTCCACGACCGGTGCCCAG
This sequence comes from Pseudomonadales bacterium, assembly GCA_016779585.1. Lineage (GTDB taxonomy): Bacteria > Pseudomonadota > Gammaproteobacteria > Pseudomonadales > Azotimanducaceae > UBA9659. The sequence goes on along the minus strand of JADHNI010000034.1, from coordinate 610 downwards.
GTTATAGGTCACGAGACCGGCGCCGGTCCTGAGTTTCTCGAGTGCCGCCACATGCCCCCTGGCCAGATCCTGTACATGAATGTAATCGCGGATGCAGGTGCCGTCAGGCGTTTCGTAGTCATCCCCGTTTATAACCAGCTGGTCTCTCATGCCGATGGCCACCTGGGTCAGGAACGGAACCAGGTTGTTGGGAACACCCCTCGGGTCTTCGCCCAATTTCGCACTAGGGTGCGCACCTGCAGGATTGAAATATCGCAGCAGTGCAATATTCATTGAGGGGTTTGCACTCTGCAGGTCCCGGAGGATCTGTTCGATGAATATCTTCGTTCTGCCGTAGGGATTTGCTGCCTCGGTTGCGCGACAGGTTTCGTCCAGCGGGATACGCTCCGGATCGCCGTAGACAGTTGCAGAGGAACTGAACACAAGCATATGGATGCTGTTCTCCTGCAGAGCCTTGCAGAGACTGATCGAGGTGGCCAGATTCAGATCGTAGTAGAGCAGAGGGTCCGCGACCGATTCGCCCACCGCTTTAAGTCCGGCGAAGTGTATCGCGGCCTCGATATTCTCGTTAGCGCAGATGCTTGATACCGCCGCAGTGTTTTCCAGATCA
>JADHNI010000033.1 GCA_016779585.1 Pseudomonadales bacterium | reverse complement strand
GATGCTCGTCCTGTTCCTGATGTTTGGCCTTGGGGTCGTCGTCAGCGCTGGTGCTGCCCTGATTTAATCTCTTCGTAACATCCCCTCTTCCGTCGCGACTGCATCCATCGGCACGTCGTGAGGAGCGGCTTCGAATTCAGCCTGCTGGCAGGCAAACGCCAGACCCACGAGATGGGTTTTCCTGATACCCGGTGCCCCCAGTGCGCGATCATAGTAACCCGCTCCCATCCCTAGGCGATCACAGTGTTCGTTAAACCCAACCATGGGTACGCAGATCAATGGAAGCTCCGTCGCGCGGCTGCATTCGCCGATGCCGACATCTGGTTCCGATATGCCGTACCGATTTTTCTTCATGTGGGTTTTCCCGGGCACGTAGCGTGCAAACAGCAAGGCATCTGCTCGAATCCTTGACTGGTTTACGATGGGCAGATAAATCGCTTTGTTGTTTTCAATCGCAATATCGATCAAGGGAGTGGTGTCGACCTCTTCATCGAGAGACTGGTATATCCCCAGGCTGGCAGAGCGAATGAACGGCAGGTAACGAGACAGGTGAGCTGCGATGGCTTCAGATTTTTTCTGACGATCCTCGCGAGACAGTAACTGCCTTCGAGTGCGCAATTGGGTTCGCAGATCGGTCATAAGAATAAGTTCCCCAAATTGCCGCTGTTCGGATAGGCCCTTGAACCCAGCGGTTCAAGGCGGTGGTCTCCTTATGGCCTCAGGCTTTCCGCTGAACGGACGTGCACATGGCCCATGAAAAAAGACCTCCTGGGTATCGCATAAAGGGTCGAGGACATATCGACTGGCAAACAACCCAGGGAACATCCATTGATTATATACGGACGTCTACAGGAAGGCATTATCTGTGAACCCTGAACAGGTCCCAGACGTTATCCTTTCTTGAGTCTCGCGAGCGCTGAGTCCAGCTTTTCGCCAAGCTGTTCGAGTTCAGCAGACTGGCTCTGCAGTCGGGTTTCGATTTCGGACTGTTTGGAATTAAGCTGACTGGCCGCATCAGACTGGGCCAGCAGGTCGTTCGTGAGGTTGAGCGCTGCCATCACCGCCAGGCGGTCCAGTCCAATCACATTGCTGCTGTCCTTCATTTCGCGCATCTTCTGGTCAAGGAAGTTCGCTGATCGCTGTAGCGCGGCCACTTCACTGGCTTCGCAGCTCACCTGGTAGTCCTTGTCGAGGATGGAAACGCGAACCGTCTTGGTATCGGCCATGTGTTACTCCGACTCCAGTGATTTCAATCGCATGATCATGGCTTCAATCTTGGTTTTTGCCATTTTGTTCTTTTCCAGCAGACGAGTGCGTTCCTGCATCCAGTTTTCACGGTCAGATTCCAGGGAAGCATGCTTGCGTTCAAGCTCGTCGCACAGCGCGATCAGCTCATCAATGCGTTTCTCTAGGGCGCTAATATCCACGGCTAAGACTATATAGCCCATCAATCCTGTTGTTCAAGCTGAGTTCGAGTAAAATTCAGGAGCACTTCAGGACTCTACATGCCAGTATTCAAGCACTTTCAAGACCAGCTTACGTCCTACGGGATAGATGTACATCCATCAGAACTGCACGGTTTGCTCATGGGTTACCTCTGCGCGGTAAAAAAACAATCCAAAAGAGACGGCAGAGTCTCGGTTTATCGCTCCTGGATGGATGACGAGCTTCCCGCTGAGATGGTTGATCTGCTCGAAGAGGCTTTCAACGAGGGTCTTGAGAACCTGGAAGAGTTTTCGGATTTTGATTTTACGCTGCTGCTACCGGACGACGATGCGTCAATCGGCGAACGCGCAGCCGGTGTTGGTCTCTGGTGCTCGGGTTTTCTTTCGGGTTTTGGCGAAACGGGCAGGCAGCTGGATGTGAATGAGAAATCGGATGTGCACGAGGCGATGCGGGATCTCGCCAGCATTGCGGCCATGACCGATGATGTGCCGGAGGGTGAGGAGAACGAGGCTGACCTCATGGAGATTGTGGAGTTCGTACGAGTAAGCACGCTGCTGATCTTCGCGGAAACCGGTTCGATGGTAACGACCAACAACATGCATTGATATGCCCAGGAAAAAACACCAGCACGAACGAAAACAGATCAGCCGCGCCGAGTTCGCCCGGCGTCGCAAGGAACTGGCGGCACTTATGGATGACGACAGCATCGCTATTGTTCCGGGTGGCACGATGCGGCACATGAACTGGGACAAGCGTTACCGTTTTCGGCAGGATGCCGACTTTTTTTACCTGACGGGGTTCGATGAACCCGACGGCGTCTTTGTTTTGATTCCTGGCAGGGAGCATGGCGAGTCCATCCTGTTCTGTCGTGAAAGAAATGCAGAGGTGTCCAGGTGGCATGGTGATATCACGGGACCCGAGCGCGCCAGGCAGCTTTTCGGTATGGATGATGCTTTCCCCATTTCAGATATCAACGACATCCTGCCAGGTCTGATCGAGGGTCGGACAAAGCTCTACTACGCCATGGGACTCGACAGCGAATTTGATGCGCAAGTGATCGAGTGGGCACGAAAGATTAACCGGCGCGGCCATCTGCCGCCCGGAGAGCTGGTGCAGCTGGAACACCTCCTGCATGAACTTCGGCTTTACAAGAGTGCCGGTGAGATAGAACTCATGCGCCTTGCAGCGGAAGCTACCTGCCGTGGTCATTGTCGCATCATGGCGCAGGTGACACCCGGCATGATGGAATATGAGGTGGAAGCCGAGCTGAACCATGAGTTCGCTATGGGCGGAGCGCGCTGGCCTGCTTATCCCGCAATTGTCGGAGGTGGCAGCAATGCCTGTGTGCTGCATTACCTCGACAATGATGAACCGCTCCGTGACGGAGACCTCGTGCTGGTGGATGCCGGGGGTGAATACCAGAATTATGCGTGCGACCTGACCCGAACATTTCCGGTGAATGGCAAGTTCACTAAAACCCAGGAAGCGGTCTACAACATTGTTCTTGAAGCCCAGCTTGCCGCGATTGATCAGGTGAAGCCCGGCAATACATGGAACGATCCCCATGATGCTGCCATGCGTAAGCTGACCGAGGGTCTGGTGCAACTTGGCATACTTGCCGGTGATGTGGATATGCTGATTGTTGAGCGGGCGCACCTGCCATACTGTCCCAGCCGAACCGGCCACTGGCTGGGTATGGATGTACATGATGTGGGCGACTACCAGGTTAACGGCGAGTGGCGCGTATTTGAGCCTGGAATGGTGACGACAATTGAGCCGGGGCTCTATTTCACTGATGACATGGTTGAAGTGCCAAAAAAATATCGGGGTATAGGCGTTCGAATTGAGGATGATGTACTGGTGACCAAAACCGGGAACGAAGTGCTGACCAGCGGTGTCCCGAAAGATATCGAGGCTATCGAGTCACTTATGCAAAACGGCAGGGTCGCGCATGGCTGATGTTGTTGTTGCTGGGGCAGGGTTTGTTGGTCTAAGTTTCGCTCTGGCTGCCAAAGACCGGGGGCTGGATGTGGAAGTGTTTGAGCGCCGCGGCCGGCCGACTGCGCCCGAGTCACTTGCTGCCAATGTCATCGCGGTTAACCGTAAATCAAAAGAGTTTCTTGACCACTGCGGCGTCTTTGGTCGGCTTCGTACACCTTTCTGTACGCCCTACCAGACGATGTCAGTATTTGACGGCAACGGGGCAGGTTCCATCAGTTTCAGTTCACAGGAGGCCGGGCTTCCTGAACTGGGTCATATTGTTGACCAGAACGCGCTGCGGGCAGCCCTTGCTGACGCAGCTGATGACCTAGGACTCCCGGTTCACTGGGGGACAGCGGTTGATGTCACGGGATACGGGGCGGAACTGGTTGTTGCTGCCGACGGCAGCCACTCTGAAACACGTGAAAAACTTGGCCTGAAGAAGTTTGATTACCAGTACGAGCATCAGGCTACTGTCTGTGTAGCACAGTTCGAGAAATCGCATGAGGCAACCGCCTGGCAATGGTTCCATGAATCAGGACCGGTCGCTCTTTTACCACTCGGTGAGCCAGATAAAGTGGCGGTGATATGGTCGTCGACCCTTGATCTGACTTCTGAGCCGGACGAGGAGTTCCAGTCCAGACTGGCAGTATCGACGGAACGCCAGCTGGGTGACGTCTTGTCCATTGGTCCGAGATTCAGTTTTCCGCTGATGCAGCAGCATGTTTTTCGCTATGTATCTGATGGCGTTGCGTTGCTTGGTGACGCTGCCCACACAATTCATCCGCTCGCAGGTCAGGGTGCAAACCTTGGCTTCGCTGACGCCCGGGCGCTGGCTGGTGTTCTCGGTGATGCGAGACTGGAAGGTCGAAGGCTCGGCGACATCCAGCTGCTCAAGCGTTATGAACAATCCAGAAGACGTGAAAATCACCTGGCTGGCCTTGCCATGGAAAGCTTCTACCGGCTTTTTGGTTCGAAGCAGCCCGCTATCGGGTTGGTGCGCAGCCTCGGGCTCAGATTCGTCCATGAAAATACGGCACTAAAGCGTCTGGCAATTAGTGTCGCGGCGGGTGGAGTTTAGTAGAATACGCGGCTTTGCCGTTGCAGGCCCGCAACCCGCTGAGAGTCATGGGTAACAGAACCCCTTTGTTCGACAAGCATGAAGTCCTGGGTGCCAAGATCGTGGATTTTGGCGGCTGGGATATGCCTATTAACTATGGTTCGCAGATCGAGGAGCATCACGCGGTACGTGCTGATGCCGGAGTGTTTGACGTCTCGCACATGACAACGGTGGAACTTCACGGCAGCGAAGTACCCGCATTCCTGGATCGGCTGCTGGCCAATGATTTTTCCCGGATGACCCGCCCTGGCCAGGCGATGTATTCAGCCATGCTTCGTGAAGACGGCGGCGTGCTGGATGACCTGATTGTCTATGACACCGGTGAGCCTTACCTGATGGTGATGAACTGCGCCACTCGAGAGAAAGATCTCTCCTGGATGAACCAGGTAGCGACAGATTTCGATTGCACCATTCGGGAAAGGGACGACCTGGCGATCCTTGCGGTGCAGGGTCCGAACGCGCTGGAGAAGGTCGCGGCCACGATCAGTGATGTCCAGGCTAAGGCCATGTCAGAACTGAAACTGTTCCAGGGCACCTGGACGGAAAACTGGTTTATCGCGCGAACGGGGTATACCGGCGAGAAAGGCGTTGAAGTAATACTCCCTGAAGCAGAAGCCCCCGCATTCTGGGACCGCCTGCTTGATGCGGATGTGAAGCCCATAGGCCTTGGCGCCCGGGATACGCTTCGCCTTGAGGCTGGAATGAACCTGTATGGCAGTGACATGGATGAGACGGTCACCCCGTTTGAATCAAACATGGCAAATACCGTGTTCCTGGAGGGGCGTGATTTTATCGGCGCTGATGCCTTGCGGAAGCGGCAGTCAGACAGGCAACTTGTTGGCCTGGTGATTCCGGGCAAAGGCGTGTTGCGGGCGCATTACACGGTCTACAGCAATGGCAAGGAAGTGGGTGAGATTACCTCTGGTGCTTTTTCGCCCACGTTGCAACAGGGTATTGCACTGGCGCGGGTGAGTGAAACCTCTTCCAGCATGACCGTTGAAATCCGCGGTAAACACAATGAAGTGACCTGTGTGGAGCCACCTTTTGTGCGCCACGGAAAACAGGTATACAAAGAAAAACCAAACTAACTGAACTTTTAGAAAACAGCCGGAGAACTCAGATGGCGGAATTCCCAAAAGAACTCAAATATCTTGCGACCCACGAGTGGGCAAAACTTGAGGATGGCGTGGTTGTTGTCGGTATCTCCGATCACGCTCAGGACGCGCTGGGTGACGTGGTGTTCGTTGAGTTGCCGGAAGTGGATGCCACCTGTTCGGCTGGCGATGAGGTGGCTGTCGTTGAATCAGTTAAAGCTGCATCGGATATCTATGCGCCAGTCAGTGGAACCGTGACCGAGGTCAACTCTAACCTGGAAGATTCTCCTGAACTGGTGAACGAGTCGCCTTATGTTGATGGCTGGTTCTTCAAGATTACACCAGATGATCCATCAGCCCTGGATGACCTGCTCAGTGCAGCTGATTACCAGGCTGTTTGCGAAGAGGATCATTAAAGCTCCATGCCTTTTATTCCGCACACTGAAGCCGATGAGCGCAGGATGCTCGCATCGATTGGCGTCACCTCTATTGAAGCCCTGTTCGACGAAATCCCTGAAAGTCTCAGATCCGGTGAACTGACCAATACTCCGTCCGGTATCAGCGAAATGGCTCTGATGCGTCTGATGAATGAGCGTGCTGCGCAGGACACCATGCAGCTCTCGTTTATTGGTGCAGGTGCCTATGAACATCACATCCCGGCTGCCGTATGGGACATCGTCGGTCGCGGTGAGTTTATGACGGCCTATACGCCTTACCAGGCAGAAGCCAGCCAGGGCACACTGCAGCTGATCTATGAGTTCCAGACCATGATCACGCGCCTTACTGCCATGGATGTGGCAAACGCCTCGGTTTACGATGGCGCTTCAGCCCTGGCGGAAGCCATGCTGATGGCGATCCGCGCCAACAAGAAAGTTAAATCGCGCAAGGTGGCGGTCGCGGGTGACCTTAACCCGGCATACATCCGGGCATGCGATGCAATCATCCGAAACCAGGGTCTGGAACTGGTAACCCTGCCTTTTGATCCTGGGTCGGGTCTCGTAAAGACTGGAGACTCGCTCGAAGATATTGCCGCGGTTGCCGTGGCATATCCCAATTACTTCGGCGGTCTGACAGACGTGGACAAGCTCACAACCGAGGCTCATGAGAAGGGTGCGCTTGTGATTGGTGTGGTTAACCCGACAGCGCTGGCGCTTCTCAAGCCGCCGGGTGAGTGGGGCGACTCCGGCTCTGACATTGCCGTTGGCGAAGCACAACCACTTGGAATACCTGTCGCTTCCGGCGGACCCTACTGCGGGTTCATGTGCTGCAAACAGGCGATTGTTCGCCAGATGCCGGGTCGAATCATCGGCAAAACCACGGACGTGGATGGCCTGGATGGATTTGCACTCACGCTGCAGGCGCGCGAACAACACATTCGCCGCGCGAAGGCCACGTCAAATATCTGTACGAACCAGGGGCTGCTGGTCACGGCGGCAACGATTTACATGAGCCTGCTTGGGGATGAGGGTCTGAGGTCAGTCGCACTCGCTTCCCATGAAGGCCTGCAGCAACTGATCAGCCAGGTCAGCGAGATTGAAGGTGTATCCGTTCGATTCCCCGGTCCGGTGTTTCATGAAGCGGTTCTTGAAACTCCGAGACCCGCCTCTGAAGTCCTGGCAGTCATGGCGGCCCAGGGCATCCTCGGCGGCTACGACCTGGGTCTCGAATTTGCAGACCTCACGAACTGTATTCTTGTAAACGTGACCGAAACGAAAACCACGAGCGATTTGGATGCTTATGCCCAGTGTCTTGCTGTGGCCCTGGGAGGTACTGCCTGATGTTAATTTATGACATCTCAAGTCCAGGTCGTAACGCCACCGCACAATTCGAGAAACGGTCAGTAGCGCCCTCCAGTCTGCCGATAGAACACCTGCGCAATGAGCCTGCCGGATTGCCGGAAGTCTCCGAGCTTCAGGTGGTGCGACACTTTACGAACCTGTCGAAAAAGAACTTTTCCATTGATGGCCAGTTCTACCCGCTGGGATCCTGCACCATGAAGTACAACCCAAGGGGTGCACACAAGGCGGCGAGTATCCCAGGGTTCCTGGCACGTCATCCTCTCGCACCGGAAAGCAATTCCCAGGGATACCTGGCCTGCCTGTTTGAACTTCAGGAATACCTTAAAGATGTTACCGGTATGAAAGCGGTCTCATTGACACCCATGGCAGGGGCGCAGGGAGAGTTCGCCGGTGTAGCGATGATCCGCGCCTATCATGACAAGCGGGGCGACATGGCGAGAAGCGAAATCCTTGTGCCCAATGCTGCCCATGGCACCAACCCCGCCACCGCCGTGATGTGTGGTTACAAGGTCCGGGAAATTGAAGTCACGCCTGATGGTGATGTGGACCTGGAAGCCCTCAAGGCTGCAGTAGGTCCGCAGACGGCTGGTCTCATGATGACAAACCCGTCCACGGTCGGTGTGTTCGAGCGAAAGATCAAAGAGATCGCGGAAGTGGTTCACGAGGCCGGGGGGCTGCTGTACTACGATGGGGCCAACCTGAATGCGATCCTTGGCAAGGTAAAACCGGGTGATATGGGTTTCGACGTGCTGCACATGAACCTGCACAAGACATTCGCGACACCGCATGGTGGCGGCGGTCCCGGTGCCGGCCCGGTTGGTGTTGGTGAACGGCTGGTTCCTTTTCTTCCAACACCAGTAGTCGGTGAAGCAGCGGGAAACTATCGCTGGCTTACTGAAACAGACATTCCCGACACGATCGGCAGCCTGTCTGCCTTCATGGGTAACGCAGGGATACTGTTGCGTGCATATGCCTATGCAAGATTGTTAGGCCGGGAAGGTATGCATCGCGTCGGTGAGTATGCGACGCTCAATGCGAATTATATGGCTCGTGAACTTGAGAAAGCAGGGTTTACGCTCGCTTATCCCCAGCGTAGGGCGACCCACGAGTTTATCGTGACGCTGTCGAAAGAAGCGAAAGAGTATGGTGTCACTGCCATGGATTTCGCCAAACGACTGCTCGACTATGGGTACCATGCCCCGACAACTTATTTCCCGCTGCTGGTGCCGGAGTGCCTGCTGATTGAACCAACGGAAACCGAAAGCCCGGAGGAGATCGACGGTTTTGTTGCTGCGATGGCGGCGATTCTTGAAGAAGCGAAAACAGATCCTGATCTTGTCCGTACTGCGCCACATACCATGCCGGTGAAGCGTCTTGATGATGTGAAAGCGGCGAGGGAACTTGACCTGGCACTTGCCCGCGAAGGCTGATCAGTCACTGATATCAAAATCTTCCAACTGGTGCGAGATTGCGGCCGCCAGCAGTTGCATTCGGCTAGTGTCTGATTCGTCGAGCTGGCCTTGCTGCGGCACCAGGTCAAGCGCGTCCGAAAGCGTGCTGTTCAGAACCCGTGTCTGTTCCGGGTCGATGCTGGCCAGATAGCGGTTGATGTTCACCTCGCCATTGAGCAAATCGTAGATCGCAGAGAACTGGGCAGCGATAACCTGTGCAGATCGTCCGCTGAATTCACCGTGTACTGTGCTGAAATTTAGTGCCGAGGAGATGCTATCTGTGCGTGACGCCAGGCTGGCGACCAGTGCTGGATAAGTGGTTTGTGGCAGCGCATCAATCGCAGATTCCTGCAACGAGTTCTTCAGTTGCAACACTTCCAGTAAAAGATGGTCGCTGACTCTTTTGATCACGGTCCGACGTCGTTCCCGCAGGTTATCGCCTGGCAGCATATCGTCGAGGGGTCGATCAAACGCGTAGTATTCCAGGACGTGAAACCCCAGTGATGACTCGGAACGGTCTGTGAGCATGTGCTGCGCCTGGAGTGAGGCGACCGTAATGTCCAGCGAAAGATCAGAGATAATTCCTGATTCTGGATACTCGGGTAGCGCATCCAGAAACCCGGGCTCAATAGGCCAGACATCAACATGCAGCAGCGAATCAGTGGGCATCAGTAGAGTGGCGTGATGAAAGTCCTCGTGGGCGCGATTCCAGGCAAGCTGCCAGTTGCTGCGTGTTTCCTCATCGGGATTGTCCAGGAAGCGATTTGTCTGGTTAACCAGCATGGTTGTACTGGCGACACTCTGGTTCATGCGAGTTTTCTGCCAGTCCGAGACGCTGGTGCCCAGCAGCACCGGGTCTACCAGCAGGCGGGGTGTCTCCTGTTGTTGCTGGTCGCATCCCCAGAGCGTCAGGAGCATGGCTATGATGAGGTAGCCTGGATGAGGCCTCATCATCAGTTCCGAAGGCTGATGATCTGCCACTGCTTCTTTTCGGCTTCTGCACGCAGGGTTAAATCCGGGTCTACAGCGATGGGGTTATCCACCAGACGCAGCAAAGGCAGGTCATTGTGGGAGTCAGAATAAAAGTAACTTCCGTTGAGAGTTTCATTATTCTCTGACATCCAGCTTTTCAGGCGGGTGACTTTGCCTTCTCCGAAACTTGGTACACCGACAATATTGCCGGTATAGCGGTTGTCGATGATCTCGGGGTCAGGCGCGATCAGTATCTCGATACCGAACGCATCAACAATAGGGCGCGTCACGAATTCAATGGTTGAGGTGATGACCATGACCTGGTCGCCCCGGTTCTTGTGCTCATCGATCAGTGCCCTGCCTTTTTCAAGCATCTTCGGTGCAATGCGTTTCTCCACAAAGTCGCTTCGATACGCTTGCAACTTGTCCATGCTGTAGCGGGTGAGCACAGAGCAGGAAAATGCCAGGTACTCATAGATATCCAGTTCACCTGCCTTGTACTGTTCGTAAAAGGCGTCATTGCGGGCGCGATGTACTTCTTCGTTCACCAGACCGTGATCGCAGACATACTCGCCCCACTCGTGGTCACTGTCGGTGGCGATCAGGGTTTCATCCAGGTCAAAGATGGCAAGTGGCATGGCAGGAAAATCATTTTTTGAACTGCTAACGGAACCGCAAGTGTAGCCTTTCCGGGTGGATTGCTGAATCTGAATGATTCAAGCACAATGATTTCATTAAAGTTTAAAGGTCCAGGTAGTTGATTGATGAAGATGGGTACCGGCCAAATGTAGGGATTATTGTTGCCAACGGGCAAGGACAGGTGCTTTGGGCCCGGCGGATTGGCCAGGATGCCTGGCAGTTTCCGCAGGGTGGGATCAAGGTATCCGAGTCGCCCGAAGAAGCGCTGTATCGCGAGCTGGAGGAAGAAATTGGCCTCCAGCCCGAGCACGTGCAGATTGTTGGTACAACCCGTGGTTGGCTGAGGTACAAGTTACCGAAGCGTTTGTTACGTTCGAATAATTCGTCGTTTATCGGCCAGAAACAGAAATGGTTTCTGTTGAAGATGCTTGCCGAGGACGATGCCGTGCATTTCGGAAGTTCAGAATCTCCCGAGTTCGATTTCTGGCAGTGGGTCAGTTACTGGTATCCATTGGGACAGGTCGTGTCTTTCAAACAGGATGTGTATCGTAGGGCAATGAAGGAACTCGCACCTTACCTGTCCAAGTGTTTCCCGCGGTGAGCCATGCTTAATGTACTGCGCAGCGTTATACAGGAGGTCAACCGCGCAGGTGATCTGACCAGCGTTCTTAACATCATTGTGGAACGCGTCAGTGAAACGATGGATACCGATGTCTGCAGTATTTACCTTGTGGATGAACGTGACCAGCGCCTGGTGTTCATGGCAACACGTGGACTTAACCAGGATGCAGTCGGCAAGGTGTCTCTTGCCCAGGATGAAGGCCTGGTAGGTTACGTGGCCGAGCGAGCGGAACCGATCAACCTGGAAGACGCACAGAATCATCCCAGGAATATCCTCTTTGCGGAGATCGATGAAGACCCTTTTCATGCATTCCTCGGTGTGCCAATCATACACCACAGGAAGATTCTTGGGGTTCTGGTAGTCCAGGTTAAGGAAACCCGGCGTTTCAAGGATGAGGAAGAAGCCTTCCTGATCACACTCTCTGCCCAGCTGGCCGGTGTTATTGCGCACGCCGAGGCAACGGGCGCCTTGACGTTGCGCGACGATGTCCGCCCCCGGTCACGAACGTTCAGGGGCATGCAGGGTGCACCGGGCGTCGCAATCGGTACAGCAATTGTCAGTGTGCCGGAAGCAGAACTTCATAGCGTCCCTTTCCGTCGTACCAATGACATTGAGGGTGAGATTGAATTGTTCCGGGCAGCCATTCGCGCGACTCAACAGGATATTTCTGATATTGCCAGGCGGCTGCAAGATCGATTGCAGCGTGAAGAGCTGGCTCTATTTGAAGCTTATCTACATATGCTGGACGACACCGCGATCAGTGGTGAGGTCATTTCGCGGATTCACGAAGGTGAATGGGCACCCAGTGCCCTGAAGCAGGTCATCGGTATGCATGTGGCCAACTTTGAAGAAATGGAAGATGACTACCTGCGCGAGCGAGGGGCCGATGTGCGCGACCTCGGTAACCGGGTGCTGGCGAACCTGCAATCCAAGGACACGAGACCGCAGCATTATCCCCCCGGCACTATCCTGGTCAGCCATGAACTGACCCCGGCAGATCTGGCGCGAGTTCCCCGCGAACGACTGGCCGGACTCGTATCGATCAAAGGATCCGGCAAATCTCATGTGGCGATCCTCGCTGAGGCGATGGGCGTGCCAACCGTTATGGGTGCTGAAGATCTCCCTATCGAGCATATCGATGAAAAGCCTTTGATTATTGATGGTTTCGAAGGCGTGGTTATTACCTACCCGAGTGAGGAGCAGGAAGAGTACTACCGTCGCATTGCCGCTGAAGAGGAAGCCCTGGTAGAAGGTCTTGAAGTGACGGGCGACCAGCCCTGCCATACCCTTGACGGGCACCGTGTTCGCCTGTGGGTGAATACAGGACTCATGACTGACGTGGCCCGATCGCTGGACAGGGGTGCGGAGGGTGTAGGCCTGTATCGCACCGAAGTGCACTTCATGATGAACAATCGCTTCCCCACGGAAGAAGAGCAGCGCCTGATCTATCGGGAACACCTGCAGGCTTTTGCACCCAGGCCAGTGACGATGCGCACACTGGATATCGGTGGTGACAAGGCGTTGCCGTATTTTCCGATATCAGAAGCCAACCCATTCCTTGGTTGGCGTGGAATCAGGGTGACCCTGGATCACCCGGAAATTTTCCTCTCACAGGTACGTGCCATGATTCGTGCCAATGAAGGTATTGATACGGAGCTGCGTATCATGTTGCCCATGGTCAGCAGTACGGCCGAGGTTGATGAGGCCCAACGACTGATTGCCCAGTGTTACCGCGAGATCGTCGAAGAAGGGGTTCAGGTCGAGATGCCGGATGTGGGGGTCATGATTGAAGTCCCTGCTGCGGTTTACCAGGCGAAGGACATCATAAAACGTGTCGATTTCCTGTCCGTTGGCAGCAACGACCTGATCCAGTACATGCTCGCCGTGGACCGGAACAATGCCCGTGTTGCTGAGCTTTACCAGGAGTTTCATCCCGCAGTGCTGCATGCGTTGAGGCATGTTGTAAAAGCTGCCCACGATGAAGGCAAAGGTATTGGCATCTGCGGGGAGATGGCAGGTAACCCCTCAGCAGCAGTGCTCCTCATGGCCATGGGTTTTGATGTGCTTTCCATGACATCCACCAGCCTTTTGATGGTGAAACATGCCTTGAGTCACTTTGAATTCTCCTATGCGCGGGAGATGCTATCCAAGGTGCTGGAGATGGATAATGCCTATCTCATCAAGAACTACGTGGATGAGGAAATGCGCAAGGCTGGTCTTGGCAATATTGTCAGGAGTCGCCGCTACTCCTGAATCGGTGAACACTGCTCTCAAGAGCAGCACCGTTCTCTCCAAAATTACGTTCTTCAAAATGCACATCCCCGTTATGGGTGATCGTGATGACGGTAGCTGCACGTGTGCCATAGACGTCGGCGGCGATAAAACTGTTAGAGAAATCCCGTTCATCACCCTGGTGCAGTAGTAGTGCGTAGAGCCCCTCAATAAGGTCGTTCCCTGATTTGCTGCTATCAATTAACCCGGTCAATCTTTTCCTGCCCTCGATGACCTTCGGCCAGTTGCAGTCGAGGACCTGGTTGCTGAGTCCGTAGGTGCCTGCGTCGAGTCTTCTTGGTGTGCCGGCGCGATTACCGAAGTACCAGCAGCCGGCAGGGTCTGCAACGAGCAGGTTAAATCCGCGGTATTCGTGGGAAGATCTCGCTACATCCATCAGGTATTGATGGGGTTCGGGCTCCTGCAGGAGGAAGTCGGCAGGCAGTTCCCCGCGGGAACGCGGTGGTGTCGGGTCTGGCGGTTCCTCCTTGAAATTGGTAACTGCGGCGAAGTATCCGTTGCGATTTACGCCGATCCAGGTGCCTCCCATTTTCTGGTCCCTGCCCGCCAGTACATTAGGCTCATCGTGCCAGAAGTCTGCTGCGATGGTCGGCCTTGCATAGAGTTCATCGCGATTGGCTGCGATGATGAGCCGATATTGATCATCAGGGTTCACCGCAAAAAGAATCAGGCACATATTTACAGGGTGTAATTTAGGAAGCGGCGAGTTTATCAGACGCCCCGGATGACGGATAATGCGGTTTTACTTCTGGTACCAGCTTGATGTGGCATTATCCGGACATAGACCCGATCGCAATCAGTCTCGGTCCCGTGAGCATTCACTGGTACGCCATCAGTTACCTCGTTGGCATTAGCCTGGTCTGGTTCATTCTCCGTTATCGCTCGCAGAGTAATAATCTTGGGTGGACTGATGATGACCTTTCCGACATCGTCTTTTACTCCGTTCTCGGTGTATTGCTCGGCGGCCGGATCGGGTACATGTTTTTTTACGGTCTAGATAACCTGATCCATGACCCGGTGTCCGCGCTCAAGATCTGGCAGGGGGGAATGTCTTTCCATGGTGGCCTGTTGGGGGTGCTGGCAGGCGTTGCCCTGTTTGCAAGAAAACGAGGGGTTCGCTTTTTTGAAGTGACGGATTTCATCGCACCTGGAATTCCGCTGGCCCTCGGGTGTGGACGAATTGGCAACTTCATCAACGCGGAGTTGCCAGGACGCATATCGGGCGTGCCCTGGGCACTTATCTATCCAGGTGAAGAGTTTGGGCGTCATCCATCCAGCCTTTACCAGGCAACGCTGGAGGGACCCGTTTTGTTTGCTTTTCTCTGGCTTTACTCCATGAAGCCAAGACCCGTAGTGGCTGTCTCCGGCATGTTCCTGATCGGGTATGGTAGTCTCAGGATATTCTCTGAGCTCTTCCGCGAGCCGGATGCCCACCTGGGTTTCATCCTATTTAACTGGGTCACCACGGGGCAGCTTTTGTCTCTGCCTATGGTGCTCCTTGGACTTATTCTATTGTTTTACAGCAGGAAACACGCATGACCATCATCAAACCTCGTATCAGGGGATTTCTCTGTACTACCGCTCATCCAACGGGTTGTGCAAAAGATGTCGACAACCAGATCGCGCATGTGCAATCCCAGGGCAAAAGAGACGATGGGCCCAGTAGAGTACTGATCATTGGTGCTTCCGGAGGCTATGGACTGGCATCACGCATCAGTGCCGCCTTTGGTTTTGGTGCCTCTACGGTGGGCGTGTTTTTTGAAAGGCCTGCATCAGGCAACAGGACAGCATCTCCCGGCTGGTACAAGACAGCGGCGTTTACAGAACGCGCAAAGGCCGAAGGTCTTTATACTGCGAACATTAACGGTGATGCATTCTCGGAAGAGATCAAGCAGGCAACCTGCGACCTGATCGAGCAGGACCTGGGCCAGGTTGACCTGGTGGTCTATTCACTGGCAGCCCCCGCGCGTCAGCTGGCGGATGGATCGGTGGTTCGCTCGACACTGAAACCAATCGGCGAACCTTTTGAAGGTATGACTATCGATTTTAATACCCGTGAGCTCAAACCGGTTTCCCTGGAACCTGCCAGCCAGGAAGAAGTCAGCGATACCGTCAAGGTGATGGGTGGTGAAGACTGGGAACTCTGGATTGCTGCACTAAAAGATCGTGGTTTGCTTGCGCCTGGCTGTATCACAACCAATTACACGTACCTCGGCAGTGAGGTGACGTGGCCTATCTATCACCACGGCACGATTGGCAAGGCCAAGGAAGATCTGGATCGTGCACAAAAAGCGCTGGTGGAACCCATGGCAACCGTGGATGGCAAGGCCTATGTGGTGGTGATGAAAGGTCTGGTAACGCAGGCGGCTTCAGCAATTCCGGGTATGTCCATTTACCTGTCATTGTTGTTCAAGGCAATGAAGGAAGCAGGCTGCCATGAAGGCTGCATCGAACAAACAACCCGTTTCTTTAACACGCAGCTATATGGTAACGGTGAGCTTCGAATCGATGAAGGTGGCCGTATCCGCATGGATGAACTGGAACTTCAGGCAGAGATCCAGCAGTACGTGGCGGACAACTGGTCATCGGTGGCTGAAGACAATCTTGATACATTGACCGACTTCGATGGTTATAAGCAGGCATTCCTTGAGATGCATGGTTTCGAAGTTGCAGGCACGGACTATGATGCCGACGTGGATGTGGACGTTGATATCGAACTTCAGGCAGGCCGCGCCGACTGATACTCACCCAAGTTTCCCGGTTGGCTTACAGCGCGTGCCGGGGAACTGAAGCAAGATGACGCCATGGCGCGTCATCATTCCCGCTCACACCCGCTTGTCAGGGTGACACACAAACCACGACAGTTTGGTTACCTGCTCGCTGCTCTTATTCTGGCAACGATTTCACCGCCAACTCCCTACTTACAAGCGTGGATGATCGCTCTCATTCTTTATCCGGTCCTGATGTCCAGGTTGTTGAATCGTTGGACCACGCCACGGGCCGCCAGCAGTTCAATGCTCTGTGATGGCCTGCTTGTGGGATTACTGATCAGCCTTGTGGGGTTTAATCTTGAAGTTACTGTTGTCCTGCTGTCCCTGCTTTTGATCAGCTGCCTTGTTATTGGTGGGCTGCCGTGTCTGTTGCTGGTTCTTCCCATGTCGGTGTTCGGCGTGGTGACAGGAACGTTGCTGCACCCTGACAGTTTCGTTGGGGGAGAGAGCTTTTACCTGGTGTCATTTGTCGCCCTCATTGCCTACGTGATTTTTATTGGTCTCCTCGTGTTCGAGGAAACGAAACAACTGAAACACGAGCGTTGTAAAGCGAGGGCCGTTTCCTCCGAACATGAACAGTTTCGTCGCTGGATTGCACCGTTCCTACCGGAGCCTCTCCGACTGCCGAAAATCGTGAATCAACCAGCGGAAAGAAAGCGCCTGACCGTATCCTTCTGCGATATCGCCGGTTTTACCCGGTTGATGGACACGATCGATGAATTGCTGGTTGCAGACCTGCTGAATGAATATTTCACACGGATGACGCATCTAGCCACCCGTTATGGCGGTACGGTCGATAAGTTCATTGGCGACGGCATCATGATTTTCTTTGGCGATTCAGTATCTCCAGGACCTGCTAAGGACGCTGAGGCCTGCGTTTCGATGGCAATCGACATGCGTGAACAGTTTCGTAGCCTGTCACATCAATGGAGTTTGAAAACTAATGGGCCAGCCCTGCATCTTAGGATGGGTATTCACTTGGGCTACTGCCTGGTTGGGAATTTTGGCTGCAGTGAACGACGTGAATACACTGCGCTGGGTAGTGTGGTGAACCTGGCCAGTCGACTGGAAAGCCATGCTGGTGAGGATGAAATCCTTGTTTCACAGGAAATTGTCCGGCTGCTGGGACCACGCCTTCGTGTTTCACCGCGGGGTCTCCTCACGATTCGCGGCTTCCGTAAACCCTTACCAGCCTGGAGTGTCCGTGAATTGTCGAACCCAGGCGGCGAAGTACACCTGCAGCTGCTTCAGGCACCTCGTTTACATGTATAATTGCGCGCTCCCACAGTACCAGCGCAGTAACAAATCCCATGAGTTCACTGGAAGAATCCGTATTTCTAAAAGCATGTCGCGGTGAACCGACGCCGTACACACCAATCTGGCTCAATCGGCAGGCCGGACGGTACATGAAGGAGTATCATGAGAGCAAAGGCGATACGCCCAGCCTTGAATTCTTCAAGACGCCGCATCTTGCAGCAGAAGTGACGTGCGATGCCCAGCGCATACTGGGTGTTGATGCTGCCATTCTGTTTGCCGACCTTCTGCCGATTCTGGAACCAATGGGTTTGTCGCTCGATTATATCGCCGGTGTCGGTCCCCAGATTGCTAACCCGGTACGTGATTCCAAGAAAATTGATGCCCTGAAGGTAGTACCGAGTGGTGAGTCGATGCCTTACATTGGTGAGGCCATCAAACTGATTCGCCAGGAGTTGCCTGGGAATATTCCGCTGATCGGTTTTGGCGGTGCGCCCTTCACGCTGGCGTCCTATGCTATTGAGGGGCAGGGTTCGCGCAACTACATTCATGTGAAGAAAATGATGGCAAGCGACCCGGGTGCTTTTTCAGCCATTATGGAGCGTATGACTACCTGCGCTATCGATTATCTGAACTACCAGGTAGAGCAGGGTGTACAGGCGATCCAGGTGTTTGATAGCTGGGTAGGTTGCCTGTCAGTTCGAGACTACGAGAAACATGTTTTTCCGCACAGTCAGCGGTTGCTCGACGCCATCTCTGGACGCGTTCCTGTTATCCATTTCGGAACAGGGAACCCTTCGCTTCTACCGCTGATGGCAAAGGCCGGAGGTGATGTTATTGCCCTTGACTGGCGTGCGCCCCTGGTGAGTAGTTGGGACCTTATGGATTGTCAGGCAGTTCAGGGCAATATGGATCCCGTAGCCTTGTTTGGTTCAAAAGACTCCGTACTTGAAACTGCAGGTGCAATCCTGGACGAGGTAGGTGTTCGTCCGGGTCACATTTTTAACCTGGGTCACGGTATCCTTCCCGAGACACCAGTTGAAAATGTTAAAGCGCTGGTCCGGCATGTGCAGGCTTACAGCGCCGACATTCGAGGTTGACTTCAGGTCTTTAGCGGTTTGATCAGGATTTTTGACCCGCGCTGGTCGTTGTAAAGCGCTTGTCGTGACTGCGGCAGGTCATCACGCTTGCTGTCGATGAAGCCCCTTTCCTTAAACCAGTGCGTGCTCTGGGTGGTCAGTACAAACAGTGACTCCAGCCCCTCGGTCCTGGCTTTCTTTTCGATTCGTTCCAGCAGGCGCTCACCGCGATCGCTCATGCGATAATCCGGGTGGGTTACCAGGCATGCAAGTTCCCCCGATCTTCCGCTGGTGTCGCAGTCGAAGGGGTAAAGGGCGGCGCAGCTGATTAACAGACCATCGCGCTCTATAACCAGGAAATGATTGATTTCGCTTTCCAGCAACTCGCGTGAACGTTTGACCAGGACACCTGCCTCCTCAAGGGGAGAGATAAGTCGCAGGATGCCGGGTACATCGTCAGTAATTGCGGGGCGAATTTGCTCGTAACTGTGACCTACCACCTGGGTACCACAGCCATCTCGTGTAAACAGCTCTTCCAAAATCGCGCCGTCAACGTCATAACTCAGAATGTGACATCTGCTGACACCCTGGTGACACGCCCTGTTGCAGAGCGGCAGCAGGTTTGCGCCGCTACTGACTTCTGGTTCGGGTGTGCTTAGATCGACCTCGCTGATAAGTTGGCCGCCGGAATCAAGCAGCCCTTCTTCAGCCGTCAGGAAAATCAGTTTGTCTGCGCGTAGTGTACAGGCTGTCTCACAGGCAACCTGTTCCGCATTCAGGTAAAAAATTTCGCCGGAAGGCGAAAAACCCAGTGGTGGCAAGAGGACTACTGCACCCTGGTTCAGTTGTTCGGCGATCGCGTCGCCAAGTATTTTCCTGACTTTGCCTGAGTTTTCGTGGTCAGTGCCATCCAGGATTCCAATGGGTTTTGCCTTGATGAAATTGCCGGAGCAAGTTACTACATCGCGCCTGCTAGTATTCAGCGCGGCCGGGGTATCTGGTGAACTGGCGGCAAACATGGCACTTAACCTGTGAGTCTCGCCTCCCAGGACATTGACGATGATCTCCGACAGTTCAGGGGAGGTGATTCGATATTCACCTCGCACGGGCCAGTTCAGCTCGCACTTTGTGATGGCTTCCTCAATGGCGGTATCGTTATTGAACACGATGGCCAGTCGAACACCCAAAGAACTCAGCAGGGCGCAGTCGGAAACGATGTTTTTCAGGTTTGATGAGCGCAAGGCATCACCGCTCAGACAGATAACAAAGGTCCTGTCACGGTGTGCATCGATGTAGGGAGATGAATCCCTGAACCACTTGATGTGCTCTGTGTTAAGTGCCATGACCGGGGTCAGTCAATTAATCGGGCGCGGATTATAGCAGCAAATGCTTCAACCGCTAGCCGCAGCCATCACTCCTAGCCGCAGCGCTTGCCAATCACGTTGCGGATGAGTTCGATGGCCGGGTCGATCTGGTCCAGTGGCAGGTATTCGTTCGGCTGATGTGCCTGGTCTATAGACCCCGGACCAATGACAACGGTATCGATGTTCATGTTGTGATAGAAGGGGGCTTCGGTGCCGAAAGCGACAGCGCCGGCTTCAGATTTTGCCAGTTGGGAGATTTCCTCGGCGAACTGAGACCCGTCGTTTGCGAAGGGTGCTACAGGCTTGTGCAACAGTTGCAGCTGACAGGTGAAGCCCTCGTCCCTCAGTGAGTCCGTTAGAGTTGCTTCAAGGTTACCGGTAAAATCTGCCATATCCATGGAAGGAAGTGCTCGAAGGTCAAATGACAGTTCAGCGTGGTCACAGATTCGATTTGGGTTGTCTCCACCATGAACACAACCAAAGTTCATGGTTGGAAATGATACCGCGAACTGCGGATCCTGGAACTGGTTCTGCATTGCCTCGCGATATCTCATGAGCTCGTTCAGTGCATAGTGCATGCCTTCTATTGCGTTTTTGCCGAGTGAAGGGTCGGAGGAGTGCCCTGACATTCCTTCAACACGCAGCTGCATCATCATGATGCCCTTGTGTTTGGTGATCGGTCTCAAGCCAGTGGGTTCACCTATGATGGCGAATCCTGCATCGGCAACATCGTTTTTTGCAAGCTGCCTTGCACCGCTCATCGAAGATTCTTCATCGGCGGTTGCCATGATGATCAGGGGGCGCTTCAGCTTTTTCTTGTCTTCAATAAAAGGTTTTGCCGCCTCGATAGCCACAGCAAAGAAGCTTTTCATGTCGCAGCTGCCCAGGCCGTACCAGCGATTATCCTTTTCCGTGACGCTGAAGGGGTCGGACTGCCACAGGTGTTCATCAAACGGCACAGTATCGGAATGACCTGAAAGAATGAGTCCGTCAGAGCCTGTACCAATTTGCGCCATGAGGTTCTGCTTACCAGGCCGTCCCTGCACCGGGCTGAGTGTGACCTCGAACCCAAGTGGATCCAGCCAGTTTGCCAGCAGGTTGATTACACCCTCATTGGACTGGTCGAATTCGGCCTGTGTAGAGCTGACAGAGGGTGTCGACACCAGGTCATTGATCATTTCCTTGATGGATGGCATGCATGCGTTCATAGGCGCAGTGTAGCCTATCCCTTAACGGAAAGTGTAAAGTAACCAAACAGCTTTCCCGATAGAGATGCACCTTGAGCATTCAGGAAATCAACGCAAAAAAACCGGATATTTCACTTAACCTTCGAACAGTCGCGGATGAGCTGATTCAGGACGGCAGGTTAGCCACGGAAGATGCCGATCAGCTGGGAATGAAGACGCGTCGCAAGGAGCAGCTCAACTGGAATCCCATTGAGCTGATTGCTGAAGAAAGTTTTGAAGACCTGAAGAACCCGGGTCGTTCACTGGACCTGGAAACCCTGACCATCTGGCTGGCCGAACGGGCCAAGCAGCAGTACATACGAATTGATCCTTTGAAGATTGATTCTGTGGTGGTCACCCGGGTGATGTCCTACGAGTTTGCCCAGAGACACCAGATCCTGGCACTTGAAGTGAAAGACGACGAAATTGTTGTGGTCAGTGCCCAGCCTTACATCCATAGCTGGGAGACCACGATTGAACAATCGCTTCCTGGCAAGATACTGACGCGCGTGGTTGCGAATCCTGCAGATATTCGTCGCTGCACCACCGAGTTCTACACCATGGCTCGTTCGGTGAACAAGGCGAACGCCGCTGGACTGCAAACGAGTTCCCTGACCAATCTCGAACAGATGCTTGAGCTGGGTCAGATCGATCAGATGGAAGCCAACGATGCGCACATCGTTAACATCGTCGACTGGCTTCTCAACTACGCATTTACGCAGAGAGCGAGCGACATCCATCTCGAACCACGCCCTGATAAAGGGCGAGTCCGGTTTCGAATTGACGGTGTCCTGCACCTGGTTTACGAGTTACCTGCGCCTGTCATGACAGCGGTGATCAGCCGACTGAAAACGCTGGGACGCATGGACGTTGCCGAGAAGCGTCGTCCGCAGGATGGGCGTCTGAAGACGAAGATGCCGGACCAGCATGAGGTGGAGCTACGGCTGGCAACACTGCCGACTGCACACGGCGAAAAAATGGTCATGCGAATTTTTGACCCTGATATTCTCCTGAAGACCTTTGAACAGCTGGGTCTTGCAAACGATGACTACGAGCGCTGGGAGCACATGGTCGGGAACCCGAACGGCATTGTGCTGGTTACCGGACCCACCGGTTCCGGTAAGACCACTACCCTGTACACGAGTCTCAAGCACCTGGCGACGCCGGAAGTGAACGTCTGCACCATCGAAGACCCGATCGAAATGGTCGAGCCAAGCTTCAACCAGATGCAGGTGCAGCACAACATTGATCTCAGTTTTGCTGATGGCGTAAGGGCACTGCTGCGGCAGGATCCGGACATCATCATGGTGGGTGAGATCCGGGACCTGGAAACCGCAGAAATGGCGATTCAGGCCGCCCTGACCGGTCACCTCGTAATATCGACCCTGCACACGAATGATGCTCCATCAGCGGTAACGCGTTTACTCGAACTTGGGGTAGCCCCATACCTGATCAAGGCCACGGTACTCGGCGTTATGGCGCAGCGGCTGGTAAGAACACTGTGCAAGAGCTGCAAGGCTCAGGGTGACCCGGACCCTGACGGCTGGAAAGTGCTAACCACACCCTGGAAAATGAAAATGCCGGTACGCATGAACCACCCGGTAGGTTGTCTTGATTGCCGTGATACAGGTTACATGGGTCGCCAGGGTATTTATGAGCTGCTGCCCATGAGCGACACCATTAAAGGCATCGTTCAGGCAGATGTCGATATCGGAAAGATCCGGCTCGCGGCGATGAAGGAAGGAATGAAAACTCTTCGTCTCAGCGGTGCCATGAAAGTTGCGGCAGGAGAAACCACTATCGCGGAGGTATTGAGGGTCGCGCCTTTCTCCGGGACCGAGTAACCTCCATGTCTCAAACCCTCCCGGAATCCCTGGCCTCCGAAATCAGCGAGGTCACTGACCTTAGCCCCTTTTTTCAGGACTTGCTTCAGGATGATTCTCTGCCGCTTGCAGGGAGCCTGGCCGATATCGATGTTGCGCACGAACGAGACGCGTTGTTCAAACGGTATGAAAGCTGCCTTGCAGCTGAACCTGACCTTGATCTGTCGGTGCGCCTTCGCAAGCTCCGCCGATCAGAAATGGCGCGAATAGTCTTTAGAGACCTTACGCGTCGTGCATCTACCCTGGAAACCACGGCTGAGCTATCTCACCTGGCAGACTTCTGTATCCAGAGTGCCCTTGACCACTGTTATGTGGAAGCTGTGCAGCGATTCGGACAGCCGCAGGCACCTGATGGCGAACCCGAGAAACTGGTGGTGCTCGGGATGGGAAAGCTGGGCGCTTATGAACTGAATCTTTCCAGCGATATCGATCTCATTTTCTTTTATGCCAACCAGGGTCAGATCAATGAAGATGGATCGAAACCTGTCAGCCACCAGGAATTCTTTCTCTGGCTCGCCAGGAAGACCATCGCCTGCCTGGACAGTTCGAATACAGTCCATACGGTGTTTCGCGTGGATATGCGTCTTCGGCCCTATGGCGACAGTGGCCCGCTGGTACTGCATCGGGCTGCCATGGAGAAGTACTACGTTGAGCAGGGCCGGGACTGGGAAAGGTACGCCTTCATTAAAGCGCGCGTGGTCGCCGGTGACGACATCGAAGGCAAAGATTTCCTTGAGTGGATGAAACCGTTCATTTTTAGAAGGACCCTGGATTACAGCGCTATCCAGTCCCTGCGCGAAATGAAAGGCCTGATTGCACGCCAGGTGGAACTTAAGGAAATGAGCCATGACCTGAAACTTGGCCCGGGCGGGATCAGGGAGATCGAGTTTATTGCCCAGGCACACCAGTTAATCTGGGGCGGTCGCCATCCTGAGCTCCAGGATTCCCGCGTCACCGTGATCTTAAAACGCCTGGCGGAATTCGAGTTTATGCCGGCTGACGATGTCGAAGACCTGCTTGAGTCTTACTACTTCCTGAGAAACTGTGAACATGTATTGCAGGCTGAAATGGACCGGCAGACACACCTGCTCCCAACTGACGAGATCAGTAAGTCGCGCCTTGCACGTGCCATGGGAGAACCTGATTACGAGTCATTTCTGGAACGGCTGGATGCCCGGCGGAGTCGAGTCAGTTCCTGTTTCGATCTTGTCGTACGTGGATCAGTACCTTCCGAGGCTGAGCCCATAGACGCTCGTTGGTATGACGCCTGGCAAAAAGCTGATGGTCCGGATCTGTTCAGCTTACGCAGTGATATTGGAAAGATGAATCTCAATGAAGATGTGCTGGGAGCAATTGATCTCGTTATGCCCCGTCTACTTCAGCATTGTATTGAAACCGAGGCACCAGAGCTTGCACGGACCAGGATGCTGCCTGTGATTCGGGCGATACTGCGGCGTTCTACTTATCTGGTTTTTCTCAATGAGAATACCGAGGCACTGCATCGAGCCGTGCAGCTGGTGGCGATCAGCCCATGGATAGCCGAGCAGTTGTCCACCTATCCAATACTGCTTTATGAATTGACAGACCGGGCGATTCGGGAAGTTGCCGTATCGAAAAAGCAACTCGAAGCAGAGCTGCGAGAGGTTATGCGCTCTGTTGATGCCGGTGATTTGGAGATGCAGATGGATGCCCTGCGCCAGTTCAAGCTCGGAGCTACCCTGAAAATTGCCGCCATGGAACTCAAAGACCAGCTTTCTATAATGCAGGCTTCAGACGGTCTGACCGCGCTGGCGGAAGTTATCCTTGAGCAGTCACTCGATATGGCATGGCATTACCTTGAACAGCGCCATGGCTCCCCCTGTGATGCAGACGGACAACCCATCGAAGAGCGAATAGCGATCGTGGGCTATGGCAAGGCAGGCGGACTGGAGCTGGCGTATGGCAGTGACCTTGACCTGGTGTTTCTTTGCCCCGCCTACATCATGGGAAATACGGATGGTGCCAGCAGCATCAATAATAATGTGTTCTACGTGCGGGCGGGCCAGAGGATTATCCATATCCTGACGAGCTTCACCCGATTTGGCATCCTCTATTCGGCCGACCTGCGACTGCGCCCCCAGGGCAACAAGGGGCCCCTGGTCGCCACTATTTCAGCCTTTGAGCGGTACCAGGACTCTGAGGCCTGGACCTGGGAACACCAGGCTATCATTCGAGCGAGGTTTATCGCAGGTGATCGAGTCATCGGGGGCGTTTTCACAACCGTCAGAGAACGCATCCTCCGGACAGAGAGGGACAGGGACGCCCTGCTTGATGATGTCCTGTCAATGCGTGAGAAGATGCGTGAGCATCTGTCGGGGGCTTCATCAGGAAATAACGACGCGAGCGATGTCCTCGGCCGGTTTGACCTTAAACATGATGCCGGGGCTATTGTTGACATCGAATTTATGGTGCAATACGCGGTCCTCGCATGGGCGTCAGAGACGCCCGCTCTCAGCCGATGGACAGACGTCATGCGGCTCCTGGATGAACTGGGAGATGCCGGTATTTTTACAGAAGCGGATGCTGACGCCCTGCAACGCGCCTACCTGACATTCAGGGCGGCGGTGCATCATGGCTGGCTTGGCCTGGAAACTGACTATGATCGTCTTCAGGGCTATCGAAACGAGGTACACCGGATCTGGCAGGAAAAGATGAGAGCGCGGTAGAGCCTCATGCCGATCCTGTAATTTTGGCAACTAGAAGATAAAACAGTAGAAGAAAAATGTCTGATAACCTGGCAGATAGAGACGGCGTTATCTGGTTCGATGGTGAACTGGTGCCGTGGCGTGATGCGAAAGTACACGTGTTGACCCACACACTGCACTATGGCCTTGGGGTGTTCGAGGGCGTTCGTGCCTATGCCACTGATCGAGGCCCTGTGATTTTCCGCCTGCACGATCACACGGACCGGTTGTTCCGGAGTGCACATATCCTGAACTTCTCGATTCCCTGGTCAAAGGAAGAAATTATTGAAGCCCAGGTAACAGTAGTCCGGGAGAACAAACTCAAGGAAGCCTACCTTCGACCCATGTGCTTCTACGGTTCTGAAGGCATGGGCCTGCGGGCTGACAACCTGGAGCCACACTGCATTATCGCTGCGTGGGAATGGCCAAACTACATGACGCCGGAAGCGCGCGTGGAAGGTATCAAGGTCCGTACCAGTTCGTATACACGTCATCACGTCAACATCACCATGTGTAAAGCCAAGGCGAACGGTAACTACATCAATTCCATGCTTGCGCTCAAAGAAGCACTCGACAGTGGTTGCGATGAAGCATTGCTGCTGGATAACGAAGGGTATGTTGCTGAAGGCAGCGGTGAGAACATCTTCCTGGTTGAAAAAGGTCAGCTGGTTACACCGGAACTGACTTCTTGCCTCGAAGGTATCACCCGGGATACGGTTTTTGCCCTGGCTGATGAACTGGGCCTCAGGATTACTGAGAGGCGCATCACCCGGGATGAAGTTTATGTGGCAGATGAAGCCTTCTTTACGGGAACCGCTGCAGAAGTGCTGCCGATACGCGAGCTCGATGGCCGAATGATTGGATCCGGCAAACGCGGACCGATCACAGAGCAGCTGCAGACCATGTACTTCGACCAGGTAATGGGGCGAAGATCCGAACATCCGGAGTGGTCCACGACGGCATCTTGAACTCCACCGGGCAACCCCAGCGAGTACTGGTCGTCGGTCCGGCGTGGGTCGGCGATATGGTCATGTCCCAGGTGATCTACTCGGGATTGCGAGCTGACAATCCCGATATTGAGATTGATATCCTGGCGCCACGAGCAACCCTCAGTCTTGTGCAGCGAATGTCGGAAGTTAACCGGGGAATTCTGATTGACCAGAAACATGGCCAGTTTGGTTTCGGGTATCGAAGGGCGCTGGGCAGCAGGCTCAGAGAAAATGGGTACGATCTCGCCATTGTTACCCCCAATTCCCTGAAGTCTGCACTGGTCCCGTTTTTTGCGGATATCCCCCATCGCGTTGGCTTCCTCGGCGAGTATCGCTACTTTCTCCTGAATGATATCCGCCTGCTGGACAAACGTCGTTTACCACTCATGACGGATCGTTTCCTGGCATTGATCGACAAGTCGGGCAAAGAAATGATTCGTCCGAAGTTGCTGGTTGATGATACGAACCAGAGGAGATTTATTGAGGAAAATCAGTTGGATACAAGCCGACCGCTGGTTGGTTTTTGCCCTGGAGCAGAGTTTGGTGACGCCAAGAAATGGCCGGAAGAACACTACGCAGAGCTGGGCCGTCGAATCGTAGATTCCGGGCGAGAAGTCTGGATCCTTGGCTCACCGGCTGATGAAAACACCGGGCAGGTGATTGCAGATGCAATAGGTCCTGGAT
The DNA here is from genome assembly GCA_016779585.1 of Pseudomonadales bacterium. Lineage (GTDB taxonomy): Bacteria > Pseudomonadota > Gammaproteobacteria > Pseudomonadales > Azotimanducaceae > UBA9659. The sequence goes on along the minus strand of JADHNI010000033.1, from coordinate 14,396 downwards.
GCGTCAATCTCGCTGGAAAGACCAGCCTGCTGGATGCTATTGATCTCCTGGCCTTGTGTGACAGGGTCGTCACCAACGACTCAGGTCTTATGCACGTGGCTGCTGCCGTTGGCGCACCTGTCACAGCGGTCTATGGTTCTACGTCCCCGGGCTTTACGCCACCGCTCAGTAGCGACGCCAGGATCGTAAGTCTTGGCCTCGACTGCAGTCCCTGCTTCAAGCGCCAATGCCCGCTCGGCCACAAAAATTGCCTGAACCAGTTGTTGCCCGAACAGGTCGAGCAATCGCTATGAAAGTCCTGCTGGTAAAAACCTCTTCCCTGGGAGATGTCGTGCACGCGCTGCCAGCGGTAACTGATGCGCTGGCAGCGTTGCCAGAACTGGTTCTCGACTGGGTGGTTGAAGAAGGGTTCAGCGATATACCGGCGCGTCACCGGGGAGTTCGTCGAACGATTCCGGTCGCCATCAGACGGTGGAGGAAAAATCCCGGTTCAGGCCTGTCAGAGTTCTTTGCGTTTCGCCGGGCGCTGCGTGAAGAAAGCTATGACCTTGTCATCGATTCCCAGGGTTTATTGAAAAGCGCCTTTACAGGTTTGTTAGCCCGGGGTCCGATAGCGGGGTTTGATAGCGGAAGCGCAAGAGAATCAGCTGCCAGCTGGTTTTATCGCCAGCGATACAGGGTTGATACAAATCAGCACGCAATCCTGAGGCAGAAACAACTGTTTGCAGCGGCGCTCGGCTACGATTGTCCCGATGAGATCAACTTCGGGCTGATTGCTGGCAGGGACGCCGGCAGGCGACTGATGTTTTTACATGGCACTACCTGGGCCAGCAAAGAATGGCCGGTTTCTTACTGGTGCGAGCTCGCCAAACTGGCGAATGCTCAGGATTATGAGCTGATGGTTCCCGCGGGAAATGACATGGAACGACGCCGGGCGGAACTGATCACGGAATCAGGCGGGGAAGTACTCTTCCGACCATCCCTGGCAGAACTTATGGAGACACTTGCCAGCTGCCAGGGGGCGATTTCGGTAGACACAGGACTTGGTCACCTGGCACCGGCGCTTGCGGTTCCGGTGGTGGGCATTTTTGGGGCCACCAGTCCTGCACTGACCGGCATGCTCGGAGCTGATGCAAAGGTGATAGCAAGCACTCACTTACAATGTATACCTTGCAGGAAAAGAGACTGCAAGTTCAATCCCAGCGGCGGTAAAATTCACCCACCCTGCTATGAACCACTTCAGCCGGAGATCGTGTGGCAAGCGTTACAGCAGCAGACTGGCAACCCGAGCACAAACCTCGCTTAAAGCTGGCATTCTGCCTTTACAAGTATTTCCCCCACGGTGGTCTGCAGCGGGATTTCCTGCGGATTGCGCTTGAGTGCCAGGCCATGGGGCACCAGGTCCGGGTCTACACACTGAACTGGCGAGGCGATATCCCGGATGGTTTCGATGTCACGATTGTTCCCGTTTCAGCGCTGACCAATCACACACTTTACGAGCGCTTCAGCCAATGGGTGCAGCAGGCCCTTTCTGATGACCCTGTGGATGCAGTGATCGGTATCAACAAGATGCCGGGGCTTGATGTCTACTATGCTGCCGATTCCTGTTACCAGGAGAAAGCCCAGACGCAGCGTGGCTGGCTGTATCGCCTGCTACCCCGATATCGGCATTTCTCCAGTTACGAGAAGGCAGTTTTTGGCAGGGATTCCCGCACCGAAATCCTGATGATCTCCAGGGCGCAGCAACCTTTCTTTGAGGGACACTACCAGACGCAGGAAGCACGCATGATGTTCCTGCCCCCTGGCATCTCCAGAGACCGTATAGCACCGGATGATGTCGCTCGACTACGTGAGCGAAAGCGTCTGGAGCTGGGTATCAGTGATGATGAAAAATTGTTGCTTATGGTGGGCTCCGGCTTTGTTAAAAAAGGCCTGAGCAGGGCGCTCCATGCGTTTCGCTCCCTAACTCCGGAACAACGGGTGAAAACGCGATTTATCGTCATCGGTGAAGATAACCCGGTACCCTTTAAGCGTTTGATATGGCTGCTGGGTATCTCCGGGCAGGTCACGATCCTCTCCGGACAGGATGATGTCCCGGATTTTCTATTTGCGGCTGATTTGCTCATCCTGCCGGCGGTGGATGAAGCTGCCGGTATTGTCTTGCTGGAAGCCGTGGTTGCCGGTACCCCGGTTCTTGCCACTGAAAACTGTGGATATGCGCACTATGTTGAAGAAGCAGGCATGGGTGAGCTCGTCCGCCTGCCTTATCGACAGCAAGAACTGAATGAAAAGCTCAGCCGCATGCTCCGGGACAATAACAGGGATGCCTGGGTCGAACGGGGCCGGCGTTTTGCCGGGACAGCTAACATTTACTCGCTGCATGAACGGGCCGCGCGACGTATCGAGGAAATTGCCCTTGAGAAAGAAACTCGCCCACTCTCAGGGACAATCGCCTTCAGCCTGTTCAAGTATTTCCCGTTTGGGGGATTGCAGCGGGATTTCCTGCGTATTGCCGAGATGACCAGGGACCAGGGCTACAGGGTCCGTGTTTACACCTTGTCCTGGGAAGGCCCGGTACCGGAAGGCTTCGAGATTGTCACCGTGCCCGTTTATGCCCTCACCAACCATGCGCGCTATCGAAAATTCCATGACTGGGTCGCAAATCATCTGGAGGGTCATCCGGTGGACAGTGTGGTGGGTTTCAACAAGATGCCCGGGCTGGATGTCTATTATGCTGCGGACAGCTGCTATGAAGACAAGGCCCGTAACCAACGTAGCTGGTTGTATCGACAACTACCACGGTATCGCCTGTTCTCGATGTTTGAGCAGGCAGTGTTTGGCATGGATTCGAACACTGAAATCCTGATGATTTCGTCGGTCCAGGTGCCCCTGTTTCAGAAGTACTACGAGACTCAGTCTGAACGTATCCATATGTTGTCGCCTGGAATCGCCCGGGATCGTATGGCACCGCCGGATGCGATGGATATCCGCCTGGCGTTTCGCAAAGAGATGAACATCGCGGATGGCGAACTACTGCTCCTGATGATCGGCTCCGGGTTTGTTACAAAAGGCCTGGATCGGGCCCTGATTGCCATTAGCGCGCTACCTCAACACTTGCTGGATCGAACCCGGTTGATCGTTATCGGCGAGGATTCTTCGGGCAGCTTCAATCGTATGGCCAGGCGTCTCGGCATTGCTGAAAAAGTCACAATCCTTAAAGGTCGTGACGATGTGCCGCGTTTTCTTCTTGGTGCAGATCTGCTTGTTCATCCGGCCTATGTTGAGAACACCGGCACGGTCCTCCTTGAAGCAGTTGTTGCCGGGTTACCGGTTATCGCAACAGACGTTTGCGGCTACGCCCACTATATCGAAGAGGCGGGTGCCGGCGAATTGATACCTTCACCCTACCGCCAGGAAACCTTTAACAAAATGCTGGAGAGCATGTTGATTCGCGTCCCGGAGTCGAGTTGGTCGAAAAACGGCATCGCTTTCTCAAAGCATGCTGATATCTACGATATGCCGAAGAAAGCTGCTGAATTTGTTGTACAGACGACGACCGCGAAGAATGATTCGTGACTACCTGACAACTGAACTTGAATCCTGTTTCACTGATGCGGACCTGTTCGATCAGGTTGATGCGCTTCAGGGTGATGTTTACCGGCAAGTCGCTACCCGGCGTACCTTCAAGATAAACCTGGCTGGCCGGCATTATTTCGTCAAGGTTCACCATGGGGTTGGTTGGACTGAGATAATCAAGAATCTCCTGCAGGGTCGGTTGCCGGTACTTGGCGCAAGAAACGAATGGATTGCCATCAAGCGACTGACTGAGCACGGAGTACCCACCATGACGGCCAGCCTTTATTGTGAGAGAGGCAGCAATCCTGCGAAGCAGAGATCAGCGATAGTTACAGAATCTCTCGAGCCGACGATATCCCTTGAAGACTACTCCACAGAAGATCCGCTCCAGAAACGCCGCATTCTGTCGGAGGTTGCGCGGGTTTCCCGGGAGATGCACAGGGCTGGCGTGAATCACCGTGATTTTTACCTCTGCCATTTCCTGATGCAGGAATCGGATTTAACGGAACCACATCTTTATCTGATTGATCTGCACCGCGCACAGGTCCGGAGCAGTGTTCCGCCCAGGTGGCAGGTAAAGGACCTTGGCGGACTGCTCTTCTCGGCGTTTGACAAGCCTCTTACCCGGCGGGACTTGCTTCGCTTCATCCGCATTTATTCGGATAAACCCCTGCGGGAGGCCTTGGCTGACCAGGCACTCTGGAAAGCTGTCAGGACCCGGGCAAAAAAGCTTTACCTGCAGGATCACGAGGCTGTCCCAGACCATGTGGGGAAGCTGCTGTCCACGACCGGTGATATGAACTGATGGGCTGGTGGGTAGATTCCAGCGTCAGCGGATTTTTTCCCGACATGCGCACCTGTGCTGACGCCGAGGGTGAAAAGATTAACGGCAACTGGATGAGTCGCGTTACCAGGGTGACCCATGAAGGTATTGCCTACTACGTAAAGGTCTATACCAGTCGAGGTCGGTGGCTAAAGCGCTATATCGGTCGCAGTCGGGTGCGCGCAGAGTGGGAAAATCAGGATCTTTTCCATCGCCTGGGAATCCCTGCTGCACAAGTGGTTGCCTGTGGGGAAACATCGGCAGGCGCGGGTTACCAGGGTGTGGTTGTTACAAGGGAAGTGGGAGGAACTGCAGACCTGGATGCACTATACAGGGAAGGAAGCTCATGGTTTGCTGATGCAGGTTGGCGACGATCCGTTATCTGCCAGCTGGCAGCAGCAACCAGGAAACTGCACCTCAATGGTTTTGTTCACAATGACCTGAAGTGGCGAAACATACTGGTAGATACCAGCGAAGACCCCGGGGTTTATCTTATTGATTGTCCACTTGGTCGAAAAACCGTTGGTCCCATGTTGACCAGGGGTAAAGTCAAAGACCTGGCTTGCCTGGACAGGCACGGCAAGGTGCAATTGAGCCGGAGTGATCGACTGCGGTTCTACCTGTCGTATAAGGAACATGATCGGCTGGATACCGCCGACAAAAAGGAGATTCGCCGCGTACTCAGGTTTTTTGAGGGGCGGGAGCAATAACAATGAACAACCTTGATGCAGATACCCTAATCAGGGCGGGCAGAGCCGTTAAAGAACCGTTTCAACTGAGCGTTGATCGGGTGAACGGCGCGACGACCGTGGTTGATCTTACTGTCAGGGAGATCCTGCGACTCCTGCCGGGAAAGCGTATCGTTGCCGTTGCAGAAGCCGAAGGCCGTGATTACCTGATCAAGATTTTTGTCGGTCGCTCGGCGAAAAGATATATGGAGCGTGAAGTCGACGGCGTATATGCGATAGAGGATTCTGGTGTACTGGCGCCGTCACTGGAATGGCAGGGAAGATTGCGATCCAAAGGCGGTTACGTTCTTGCTTTCGAATACCTGGCAGAAGCCAGGAACCTGAGTGATGAGTTTGAACAGTCAACTAACGAGGCAGAGCGGACGAAACTGATTGGCAAAGTGATTCCTGTCCTTGCCTCTCTTCACGAAGGTGGCGTTATCCAGAATGATATTCATCCCGAAAACTTCCTGTTTTACAACGACAGAATCTATACGATCGATGGCGGTGATGTGAGCCGCCACTGGACACATCCAGTGGGGGAGACCCGTAGCCTCAACAACCTCGCACTTTTCTTCGCGCAGTTTCATTCGAGACATGACTATATGATTCCTGAATTGCTGGAGTTGTATCGCCAGATTCGAGCATGGACGGATCATCCAGGTCGAGACAGGAGGCTGGTCTACCTGATTAACCGCAAGCGCAAACAGCGCAAGGAGGACTATCTTCGCAAAGCATTCCGGGAGTGCACGCAGTTCGCGGCGGTTAAGACCCTGAACCGGTTCTGGGTCTGCAATCGATCAAGTTACTCCGAGGGGATGGTGGAGATTATCAATGATCCGGATGCGGCAATGGCTGGGGGACGAGTGCTGAAAAATGGCAACACAGCCACGGTGGCATTGGTCGAAAGCCCGGTGGGTCCCCTGGTCATTAAGCGCTACAACATCAAGGGTTTTGCACACCGCCTGTCCAGAATGTTGCGAAAATCCCGGGCATGGATCTCCTGGGCCAATGCACATCGACTTGAGTTTCTGGGCATCAGTACCGTGAAGCCAGTTGCATTGATTGAGGAGAGGCTGGGGCCACTCCGCAGTCGTGCCTACTTTATCTCAGAATACGTGGAAGGCCCGGATGCGACAGTTCTGCAGGAGCGCGACGACCCATCCTCGGATATGGCCTCCATTGTAGAGTTGCTGAAGAGCCTGTCGGCTGCGGGAGTTACCCATGGGGACCTGAAGGCCAGCAACTTCCTGCTGGCCCGCGACGGTGCTGTGATTATTGACCTGGATTCCATGCGTGAACATCAGGACCCTGAAGAGAAACGAAAGGCTGAAATGAAGGACCTGGAGAGGTTCCTGAAAAACTGGGAGTCATCCCCCCGAATGGCGCAACGGTTCTCTGATCTTCTTGGGTGATTGAGCTAGAATACGCCTCCTGATTCGAGCGTAAGAGTAGCTACTTTGCCACTTGTTGTACTTGGCCTTTCCGGCGCCCTGACCCATGACCCTTCCGCAGCGATCTACATCGACGGCAAGCTTATTGCTGCTGCGGAAGAAGAAAGATTCACGCGTGAAAAGCACGCCAAGAATGCAATGCCGCTTCATGCGGCGCGCTATTGCCTGAAAGAGGCGGGTCTGAAACCCCGCGATGTCAATGTAGTGGCTTTTCCCTTCGCTAAAATCAGCCTGCTTGGCAAAGCGCGTTGGCACTATGCCGCGCGTTACTGGTATGCCCCGGAGCGTTCCATCGATGCCATCCTGAACGGCAACAGGCACTATCGTCGCAATGTCAAAAAGGTGAAAGGTCTGCTCGACGAGCTGGGTATTGACTGGTCGGATATTGAATACGATGCAGTTGAGCATCATATGGCACACGCCAGCAGTGCTTACCATCTTTCGGGTTTCGAAGGTAAGACAGCGATTCTCGGCATCGATGGCAAGGGTGAGTATGCGACGACGTTTTTCGGCTATGGCGAAAACGGTCACATCCACAAGATCAAGGAGTTCTACGATCCTGATTCGCTTGGTCAACTTTACGCTTCTTTTACTGAATACCTTGGTTTCGAGATGTTGGACGGCGAATACAAGGTCATGGGGATGGCGCCCTATGGCGATCCTGAGCGTTTCGACCTGTCACGCCTGGTTGATTTTGATGGCAAGGAGATCAGGGTTAATACGCAGCTGGTTAATACGGTCGGTTTGCGGCGGTACAAGGAAGGCGGCAAAGGCTATCACTTCAGCCAGAAACTGATTGACTGGCTCGGTCCCAGGCGAGAAGGGGATATCGCTGACGACCCCTACATTCATTACGCCGCCTCCATGCAGAAAATGTACGAGGACATCTCTCTCAAGCTGATCGATGCCTACCTTGGTGACGTCCTGAGAGAGACGGGCAAGCTGGTTTTTGCCGGTGGCGGTGCGCTGAACGTGAAACTGAATCAGAAGATTCTCGATTTGCCCTATGTGAAAGAGCTTTTTGTGCAGCCAGCTGCCAGTGATGCCGGCACGGCAGTTGGCGCAGCATCCTATGCGTCATGGCGTCGTGGCGTCACCCCGGAAAAGATGAAGCATGTTTACCTGGGTCCGCGGTACACCACACAGCAGTGCATCGAGGCTTGTGAAGATCATTCGCAGCAGCCCATGTTTGAGCAGCGTGACGATATCATCGAGAAGGCCGCTGAGCTGCTTGCTGCCGGTAACCCTGTTGCCTGGTGCCAGGGACGCATGGAGTTCGGGCCCCGGGCCCTGGGCGGTCGCAGTATCCTGGGTTGCCCGAGCTTTGACCGAATTGCTGACAAGATCAATGAACAGATCAAGTTCCGTGAACGCTGGCGACCTTTCTGCCCCAGTATCCTTGATACGGTTGCTGCAGACATGATCCAGACCGATCATCCTGCTCCTTACATGACAATTACATTTGAAGTGTCCGAGGAATGGAAACAGCGTGTTCCCGAAGTTGTGCATGAAGACGGCACAAGTCGTGTTCAGATCGTCGAAGAAAGCACCAATCCGAGATATTATGCGCTATTAAAAGAAATGGAGCGGCTGACAGGTAACGGCGCGGTACTGAATACGTCGATGAATCGACGGGGCGAACCTATGGTCTGCTCACCCACCGACGCACTCAATATGTTCTTCGGCTCTGACCTGGAATACCTGGTGCTGGAGGACCTGCTTGTTACCAAGCGCACGCATTTGCAATAGATGGTTCAAAAACCGCGCATCCTTCAGATCTGCCATGACTACAAGGGCCCATTCAAAACTGTGGCGCGTCAGTATGCCGGTTGCTTTGCAGACTGTGACGTAACCACCATCTTCCTGCGCGGCCCCATGTCAGCCAGCCTCGCGAAAGATATTCACGGTGAAGTTGAATTCCTGACGTTACCTGCCGGTGATCTTCGTGGTCTGAAAATTTCCGTCGCACGGCAGATCAGGAACATGATCAGTGAAACGCGACCGGATATTATCTTCGGCCACCGTTATAAACCTTTCTACATTGCCCAACTTCTTAACTATCAGCTGGATATAGGTGCGGTCGTTGGCGTCATGCATGAATATGGCTATCTCGATCGCTGGACCCGCAGCGTTTTTTCCCGGTACTGGAAAGACAACGTTCACCTGATTGGTGTGTCTGACCCGGTTCGCGATGCAACCGTTCAATCGCATCCTCACCTCGATGGTCGTATCGAGGTACTGCATCATTCGATCGAGGCACCCACGTTGCTTGATTCGGTGACAGCGAGGCATGAACTGGGAATACCCCTGGGTCGTTACTGTTTCGGCTCCATTGGCCGACTGGTCAGGAAAAAGAACCATGCGCTGTTGCTGGAGGCACTCGCCAGGCTGGATGATGATTCAGTTCTGGCAATTGTCGGCGATGGTGAGTTGAAGGAAAGCCTCGCCCAGCAGGCCAAGCGACTGGGTATCCGTGACCGGGTGGTATTCTGTGGCGCGCACGATGACGCGCGCAGGTTGATGAAAGCGTTTGATTCTTTTGTGCTTTCCTCGACTGAGGAAGAAGCTTTTGGCATCGTCCTGCTCGAAGCGATGGCGGCCTCGGTACCGATTATCTGTTCAGACGCACCTGGTCCGATGAGCGTTGTCGAAGACACTGCACTTTCATTTACCAAGGGTAGTGTGGAAGACCTGGCGGCAAAGATGACGGAAATGCGTGGCATGTCCGCGGCGGAAGGCGCTGCGCTGGCGGCCCGTGCACTCGCTCGGCTTGGTGACAATTTTTCTGTCTCCTCCATGGTGCAGAAAATCAGGTCTTTCCCTGTTATTGAACAACACGCGCCAATTTCTTTCTGATATGTCACTGGACTGGCAACAGCTTTATTCGCAACGCAAGAGAATCGAGAAAACCTTTGGGGATATCTGGGACCTGCCAGTCGCCAGTCGCTATCATCGTGTTGTTTCCGCTGAAGGTGCAAAAGGCATAAGGCTGCTTGAAGTAGGCGCCGGTGATCGATCCTTCAAGTCAAAGATGGAAGGCTACTGGGGTGAGCTTGAGTATTGCTCCTGTGACATCGACCCGACATACCAGCATGAGTTCAATCACATTGATGATGTGACCGGGGAATATGACCTCATCTGTGCGTTTGAAATGATTGAGCATGTCACCCTTGAAGATGCGGCTCATATCGTCACCAGGATGTTTGAGCTGCTGGCGCCTGGTGGAGCGGTAGCCCTGACGACACCCAATATCTATTACCCGCCCGCGTTTATGCGCGACGTAACTCACATCACACCTTTTTGTTACGACGAGCTTGGTGCTCTCCTGTCATTGGCAGGTTTTGAAGTCACATCCATTCACCGGCTGTACCATGATTCCCTCATCAAGAAACTGCTGCGCCGTTACCTCATGTATCCCGTTTTTCGAACCATCGGCATTGATTTCGCCCGGCAGATCATTGTGGTGGCAAGAAAACCACGCTAGATCATGAAGGCCCTGTTTATTGGGAAATCAGCGCATAACCCGTCTACTCGCTATCGGCTTGAGCCGGTTGCCCAATGGCTTCGTGAAGCGGGTCATGAAGTTATGGTGTCTTATGAACCTGGTTTTTTCGAACAACTGAAGTTGTTGTTGGCCGCTGGGTCGGTTGACGTCGTTTTTATCCAGCGAAAGCTGCTGTCGGGACTAATGGTGCGGCTTCTGCGCAGCAGGGTCAGCAGAATGACCTTCGATTTTGATGACGCTGTGTTCCTTCGATCCAACGGGCTTGTTTCTGAAACCAGAATATCCAGGTTCAAAACAGTTGTTTCACTTTCTGACCACATCTTTGCCGGCAACCGTTACTTGTGTGATGCCGCGATGCGTTATGGTGAATCACCTGAGATAACACCAACCTGTGTCGATGTCGTCCGATACGAGCCTGCGGTTCGAAAACTCGAGGAGTTTACGCTGGTCTGGATCGGCAGCAGTTCGACCTCCAGGTATCTTGAATCGATTCGCGAGGAACTCGAAGAAATTGGCAGGCAACTGCCGCGAATACGACTTCGGGTTATTGCAGACTTCGAATTCAGCCTGGAACACATGGAAGTTGATAATGTTACCTGGAGTGAAGAACTGGAGGTGAGTGCGCTAAAGGAATGCCATGTTGGTATCGCGCCCATGAAAGACGACAACTGGACCCGTGGCAAGTGTGCGCTCAAGGTGATTCAGTACATGGCGGCGGGTTTGCCAGTTGTCAGCTCTGATGTGGGGGCTAACCGTGATGTCCTGGAAGAAGGGGAAACAGGCTTCCTGGTGTCGGGACGAAACCAGTGGTCAAGTACGATAAACAGGCTGGAAGCGTCAGCAGAAACTCGAGCGCGCATGGGTGCCAACGCCCGGGAACAGGCTGAACAGCGTTATTCACTGACGATGATTTCGAAAAAGGTGGCGGATCGCCTTGTGGAGCTTGCGGAGACTCAGTAAGGGCGCGGCTCACCTTCGGGTCGGGACTTGAATCTCCTGTGTAACCACCAGTACTGCTCAGGTGCCTGGGATACGCAGGTCTCCACTACCTGGTTGTACATTGTGCAGTCGGCAACATCGTCACCACTTGGATAGGCTTCAGGCATCTCGGTGATTGAGATCCGGTATCTTCCGGTTTCGAGGTTGCGATAGTGCGACAACGCCAATACGTTGGCACTAGTCATCTTGATTAGCCTTGAAGGTGCCGTAATTGTTGCTGCCTGCACACCGAAAAAGGGTGCGAAGACTGAATGCTTGAAACCATAGTCCTGGTCAGCGCCGTACCACACAGTGGCCCCCTGTTTCAGGCGCCTGATGACCTGTCTCACATCATCCCGTTCGATTGCGGACGGGAAGTGCTTTTTTCTGCCACCGGTCATTATCGCTTCGATCAACTTATTCTTGTTGCGGCGATACATCACATCAATATCTGCCTTTTGACCGAGAACAGCGCCGGTGAAGTCCAGGGTAGACAAGTGCATACCAAGTAGCAGGACAGGTTTATCTTCCTTCTGTTTCTCCAGCAGAAGTTCCAGGCCCTCGATATCGGCAAGATCCATGTACTTTGATGGAGGGATAAACCAGCCTACTGCTGTTTCGATAATGCTGATACCGCTGGAGATGAAGTTATCCCGCGCCAGATGATCAAGCTCCTGCTTGGATTTGTCAGGGAAACAAAGTGACAAATTGGTTTCAACGATGTGCCTGCGCCCTCGAGCGAGGTGATATCCGAGTCTGCCCAGACCGCTACCGATTGCCCAACGAACCCGTAGAGGCAGAAAACAGATGAGATAGCCCAGCAAGATACCGAGCCAGGTCGGCCAGTACTTCGGTTTAAGGAATTCGCGCTGGGCAAGGGAGGGTGTGCTCACGGCGGTCACATTAGCAGTTTTGTGCCAAGGGTTGAATTGGTTCCTGTGATAGAATCCCGCGACTATGAAGCCCGTAAGATTCGACACCGCGCGTGTACTGACTATCGGCGATGCCATGCTTGATCGTTACTGGCATGGTGATACACATCGTGTTTCTGCGGAAGCGCCGATTCCCGTAATCGATGTCTCGGAGATCGAGGATCGGCCGGGTGGCGCTGCAAACGTGGCGTTGAATGTTGCAACCCTGGGTGCGAAATCCCGCCTGATCGCGGCAACCGGCCAGGACGATATGGCCACGATACTGGATAGCAAGTTACAGGCTTCAGGCATTGCCTGCTCGTTTATCCAGGTCGCGGGGACACCAACCATCACCAAGGTTCGCCTGGTATCGAGGAACCAGCAGCTGGTGCGCGCGGACTTCGAGCAGCCATTTGAGATTGATGTGGCAGAACTGATCAGGCTGGCACGTGAGGATGATGACTTCGATACCGTCATCGTTTCCGACTATGACAAAGGTGTCTTCCAGAATCCTGAAACCCTGGTGTCAGACCTGGTGGCCAGGAACAAGACGGTACTGGTTGACCCGAAGTTTAAGCCTTTTGCAGCTTACCGCGGCGCGACCATAATCAAGCCAAATCTCCTGGAGCTGAAACATGCCGTTGGTGACTGGCGCAGCGACGCTGAAATGCTGCAAAAATGTCGTGAACTCATGAACAACGTCGGATGCCAGGCAATGCTTGTAACAAGGGCATCGGAAGGCATGACTCTTATTGAGAAAGATGATGAAAGTCATTTCCCGGCCCGCACGCGAGAGGTCTACGATACCTCCGGCGCGGGAGACACGGTGGTGGCTGTTCTGGCATCAGCTCTCTCTTCAGGGCAAACCATGAAAGATGCTGTTGCCATGTCGAACGTTGCTGCAGGCATTGTTGTCAGTCATTTCGGTGTCACCAGCGTCTCTGGTCCGGAATTGCGTGCAGAGATTGATCCTGAGGAAGCCTCCGGGTCTTCCTGGAAGGATCAGGGAAAGATGACCGATGAACAGTTGCTGCATGCTGTGCAGTTAGCGAAATCCCGCGGTGAGAAAGTTGTGTTTACCAATGGTTGTTTCGATATTCTGCATGCAGGGCACGTGGACTACCTGAATGACGCTGCAAAAGAAGGTGACCGCCTCATCGTTGCCATCAACTCTGATGAGTCAGTGCACAGGTTGAAAGGCGAGGGCAGGCCCATTAATCCGCTGGACCGGCGCATGACCATGCTGGCCGGGTTGTCTGCCGTGGACTGGGTGGTCAGTTTTGAGGATGACACCCCGGAGAAGCTGCTCGAGATGATCAGGCCGGATGTTCTGGTGAAAGGCGGCGACTATGGGATCGATCAGGTTGTTGGCGCGGATATTGTTCGCTCTGCGGGTGGCGAGGTGAAGGTTCTGAGTCTCGTCGAGGACTGCTCAACCACCGCCCTCGTCGAGAAGATTAGAAGCCTTTAGCGGCTCTTGTTAAAAGCCTTTAGCGGCTCTTGTTAAAAGCCTTTAGCGGCTCTTGTCAAAAGCCTTTAGCGGCTCTTGTTAAAAGCCTTTAGATAATTCTCCCGCAGGTGCTCCGGGTTTATGGTGCCCACAACCGCGGATCCATTTTCTACAGCCCCAAGCACAAATGACAGGCTCTCTTCCGGTGATCGGTGCCCGCTGGCCAGTACTTTCTTGAGGAGCAGTCCGCAGCCATGCGATTCGGCTTCCCTGATAACTTCCAGGTGACTCTGGTCATCAATGTTCAGGGTTACCATCAAGATATCGCTGAATTCTATTGCAGCGCGGGTACCCTCAACGGTCTTGGTGGACATACCGATGCTGCGAACCAGGCCTTGTTGTTTGAGGCTCTGCAGGCTATCGATAATGTCGGTGTTGTTAATGATGTTGAGATCGTTGCCATCCGAGTGAATCAGCAACACATCCAGGTAGTCCGTTTTCAGTTGCGTCAGGCTATTGGCGACACTTTCCCGGACATTTTCTCTTGAATAGTCATAGGTAGATTGGCCGTTCGAGTACTGTTCCCCAACCTTGGAGCAAAGGACCCAGTCTTCTCGCCTGCCCGGCAGTAGCCGGCCTATCCGCTGTTCACTTGTGCCGTAGGCGGGTGCGGTGTCCAGCAGGTTGATATCGAGTTCCCGGCAACAGTGAAGCAACGTGGCAATATCTTCGTCTGTAGGCAATTCAAAAGTGCCGGGATATTTCACATCGGTGTTGCGACCGAATTTAACGGTCCCCAGTGACAACCTGCCGGTGTGGATTCCAGTGTTTCCCAGTACTACCCCCATGGTGCTATTCCTCTTGTCGCGATCGCGACACCTTCCGGCATAAGAAACGCCCCCGTTGAGGGTTCCGGTATCAAATCCATGACTGCATCCCCCAGCATCGGAACCAGGGTCAGTTTCGTTGGC
>JADHNI010000101.1 GCA_016779585.1 Pseudomonadales bacterium | reverse complement strand
GAGCCGAAGGTAGAAAGATACGCACCCATGTTGGCGGTGATGGCAACCCGGAGACCCGTAATCTTGTGGTCAGAATCCAGCGACATCTCTGCCTTGACGTGCTGGTCGCGGCCGTGTGCATCTGTCAGGAACGCCTCGGTGCGATCAGCGACCCACTTGATCGGCCTGCCGAGCAGTTTGCTTGCCCAGGTGCAGATGACTTCTTCGCTGTAGTTAAATGCCTTGGAGCCAAAACCACCGCCAACATCTTCAGATATCACCCGGAGTCGATGTTCCGGTGCGAGCCCGATGACCGCAGCCAGGGTCATCCTAAGGCCGTGCGGGTTCTGTGAAGTGATGTACAGGGTGTACCGGTCATCGCGCTCATCCCAGGTGGCATTCAGCGCTCGGGGCTCCATGGCATTGGGGGCGAGACGATTGTTATAGAGTTCAAGTTCAACTCGGTACGCGGCCTGCTCGAAAGCGGTGTTCACGTCGCTCTCATTGCCGATTTCCCAGTCGTATGCGAGGTTGTCGGGGATATCGTCATGTACAGAGGCGGAATGTCCAACCGCCTCGGTGGCGCGCGCCACGACCGGCAGATCCTCGTACTCGATCTCGACCATTTCCGCGGCATCACGGGCTGCCTGTTTTGAGTCAGCAATGACGACAGCAACCGGGTCACCGACATATCGAGCCTTGTCGATGGCGAGCGGCGGATGGGTGCCTGCACGCATCTCGTTGCCGTCTTTCGAGTGAATCATCCAGCCGCACATTAATGTGCCCAGTCCCGACTCTGCATAGTCCGCACCCGTCAGTATGAGTTGCACACCCGGCATAGCGGCGGCAGCAGCGGTATCGATACCAAGGATTTTTGCATGGGCCAGGGGAGACCGAACAAAGACGGCGTGGCACTGGCGTGGCAACTGCAGGTCGTCGGTGTAGCGACCGCGACCGGTCACAAACCGGATGTCTTCTTTTCTCAGGATGGATTGGCCGATAGCTGGCATAAGGTTTCGATTCCCTCGGTTTTTCTTTTTGATGCTACCACCTCTGAGTTCTCTTAGACTAGGTACTTCGAGGGATTTGAGAGGGCGACATGCCAGAAGTATTCGGTCATAGAATCTGCCCGATCTGTGAAGCCGCTTGCGGCTTAAAAGTTTCCCACGACGGCAGCGAAGTCATTGCCATCGAACGCAACGACGATGATGTGTTTTCCCAGGGGGCATATCTGTGCAAAGGGATTGTCGCTGAAAGATCTCCACCAGGACCCTGACCGAATCCGCAAACCGCTGGTGCGACAAGACGGCAAGCTGGTCTCGGCCAGCTGGGAAGAAGCGCTTGAACTTGTGAATCGCAGGCTGAAGGATGTGAGTCACGCCAGTGGTGATGGGTCGGTAGCGGTCTATGTCGGTAACCCAACCGCACATAACTTCGGGCTGTCTGCTGGTATCGCGCCGTTGCTCAGGTCACTGGGAACCCGAAGCCTGTTCACTGCTGGCACGGTCGACCAGGTGCCCAAGCACCTGGCCTCGGAACTGATGTTCGGCAACGACATGGCCATACCCGTGCCGGATATCCTGCACTGTGATCTCCTGGTCATGCTGGGCGCCAACCCGGTTGTCTCCAACGGCAGTCTCTGGATAGTGCCGAAGTTCCGCGACAAGCTACGCGATCTGCAGAAGCGGGGCGGACGCCTGGTCACGGTGGACCCCCGACGCAATGAAACCGCTCGCCTCGCAGA
Source organism: Pseudomonadales bacterium (assembly GCA_016779585.1). Lineage (GTDB taxonomy): Bacteria > Pseudomonadota > Gammaproteobacteria > Pseudomonadales > Azotimanducaceae > UBA9659. Next base: position 7,757 of record JADHNI010000101.1, on the reverse strand, counting down.
CCAGCATATTTATATAAGACCTGGTGCAGATGCTGTTCTGCTGATGGCGATCATCCAGCGACTTCTTGGGAAAGGCCTCAGTGTTGATGGGAAATACAAAGTCTCTGGTGAAGCAGCTTTGTTTGGCTCGATCCGGGGCTTCCCCCTGGATGATATAGAAGCACTGACGGGCATATCAGAAGACGCCGTATCGGCTCTTGCAGATGACATTGCAGGTGCGTCAAATCCAGTGATTTACGGCCGGGTTGGTACAACGCTGCAGACTTACGGCACCCTCACCAGTTTCCTTATTGAAGTCGTTAACCTGCTGACAGATTCACTCGACCGCGAAGGGGGTGCCATGTTCCCGGAGCAGCCTTATGCCACACCTTCTGCACCGAAGCGCGGTCTGGAATACAACCGCTACCAGACGCGAGTCTCCGGAATGCCTGAAGTCACCGGGCAACTGCCTGTATCCGCACTTGCCGAAGAAATAGAAACAGAAGGCGAAGGGCAGATTCGAGCGCTGGTGACACTGGCGGGTAACCCGGTAGTGAGTAATCCCGACAGTGAACGACTGCAGAAGGCGTTCGAATCACTCGATTTTATGGTGTCCCTCGATATCTACCACAATGAAACCACGCGCCTGGCTGATGTGGTTTTACCTGGCAGTTCACCATTTGAAGACGTGCACTATGATGCGTTCCTGGGTTCCATGGGTTACAAGAATGCTGCCAGGTATTCGCCGGCCCTGATATCAGGTACCTCCGAATGGCAAACCATGCTGACGCTTTCCGCGATTGCCGCAACTGGTTCTGTGCCAGATGCCACTGCCCTGGCTGAATTTGAAGACAATGTCATTGCCGGTGCGGTTGCAGGTTATTGCGCTGATGAAACGGGACCGCTTCATGGCAGGGATGCACAGGAAATCATGGCGATGATTGAGCCTGAGTCCGGCATCGAACGATTGCTGGACCTGGGTATTCGCGCTGGTCGCTGGGGTGATCATTTTGGCAAGCAGGACGGCCTCACGTTGAAGCAGCTTGCGGACACGCCCAACGGTGTCGACCTGGGTGCGCTCAGGTCCGGCAGGTTACCGGAGGTGGTACGCCACCCGGATACCGTCATCAATCTCGCGCCGGAGGTGATCCTTGCGGAAATCAGTCGCCTGAAGGACTTTGAACCAGGTGAGCTCAGCCTGATTGGCAAGCGCAAGCCGCAGGCCAACAATTCATGGCTGCGTAACCTGCCGGTCCAGGGGCGTGGCAAGCAGGCCTGCCACCTGGAGATTCATCACGATACCGCCAGGGCACTGGATATCGCTGACGGCGACAAGGTCCGGGTCAGCAGCAGCGTCGGTGAAGTGACCGCGGTGGCTGAATTGTCCGAAGATATTGCGCCCTGGGTGGTTAGCATGCCGCATGGTTACAGTGAAGTTGCCGGGCTCATGCAAGCCCAGAACGTTTCCGGACCAAATTACAATGTCCTGGCGCCAGCAGGCCGGTTTGACGGGCCCTCCGGGACGACAGCGCTGAATGGCATCCCGGTAACCGTATCCAGGATTTAGTCCAAAATCGGGCCAGGATTAGAAAGTTCCTGAACGAAATCCTGTTTTTGATCCAGATTATTGTGCACTGCGTAATAGGGGCAGTTAATCAAACAGGACCAGTAACATGACTGCAATTTATGCATTAATCGGTGCCAGCCTGGTGCTGCCGCTGCTTTTTTCAAATTCCGAAAACCGCGAAAGTACGCTCCTGGCCAAAGTTGAAGACAGGAACTGCGCTCGCAATGTCAACGAAGACGAGGAGTTCTAAGCCTTCCAAAGGCTTATCCCCTCATGCCCCCGCGAGCCATTTCCCCTAGGGCTCGCAGGGCTCTTCACATCGCGTAGGTACCCAGATATCGTGCAGCTTCCTGAAAGCTTTAACTGGGTGCACCGATGAAAGATGAAACCAAACTGATTCACTCCGGGTACGAAACCGAGCCGACCACACACGCCGTTGCGACACCCATCTACCAGACGGTGGCCTACGAGTTCGACAGCGCCCAACATGGCGCCGATCTCTTCAACCTCGCCGTTCCGGGAAACATCTATACGCGGATCATGAATCCCACCACGGACGTGCTCGAACAGAGAGTCGCTGACCTGGAGGGTGGGGTAGGTGCGCTGGCCCTCAGCGCTGGCAGCGCGGCAATCACCTATGCCATTCAGAACATCACTTCAGTGGGAACCAATATCGTTGCGACGCCCCAGTTGTATGGAGGAACCTATACGCTGTTCGCTCATATGTTCCCGAACCAGGGTGTTGAGGTCCGGTTTGCCGATAGTGACTCGGCTGAAGACATCGGCAAGCTGATTGACGATAAAACCCGTGCGGTATTCTGTGAGTCGATCGGTAATCCTGCGGGTAATGTTGTTGACATCGAGGCACTGGCGAACGTTGCGCATGAACATGGCGTGCCGTTGATCGTCGATAACACCGTGGCCACGCCGATACTGATCAAACCTATTGCCTATGGGGCAGATATCGTCGTGCATTCCATGACGAAGTACATGGGTGGTCATGGTACTTCGCTGGGTGGCGTGATTGTTGATTCAGGAAATTTCCCCTGGACAGATTACCCTGAGAAGTTTCCCATGATGACCGAGCCTGAAGCGTCTTATCATGGGGTGGTTTACACGGAAGCGCTGGGTCCTGCTGCCTACATCGGACGGGCGCGGACCGTGCCGCTCCGGAATACGGGTTCCGCCCTGTCTCCGTTCAATGCGTTCCAGATTCTGCAGGGGCTGGAGACGCTGGCGCTCAGGATGGAGCGTCACTGCAGTAACGCTCACGTGGTCGCTGAATACCTCGGCAAACATGACAAGGTGTCGAAGGTTAACTTTGCCGGCCTGGCTGACGATCCCAACCACGCGCTGGCACAGAAATATTGCGCCGGTAATCCTGCTTCCCTTCTGACGTTTGAAATCAAGGGCGGCTTTGACTCGGCCGTAAAGTTTTACGACGCGCTCAAGCTGTTCAAGCGCCTTGTCAATATAGGCGATGCCAAATCACTGGCCTGTCATCCCGCTTCCACAACACACAGGCAAATGACAGAGCAAGAACAACTTAATGCGGGTGTGACTTCGGGGATGATTCGCCTGTGTATTGGTATTGAACACCAGGATGACATCATTGCGGACCTGGAGCAGGCGCTCAGCGAGGCCTGAAGAAGATGGTTTCACTGCAACACATAGCAGCATCGAAGCCGGAGGATGTTTTATCCGCAGTGCGCGAAGACGGCGCCTGTATAGCAACGGGTGTCTTATCGGATGAACTGTGCGATGACCTGATGTCGAGTTTCCAGCCTCACCTTGATGAAACGAACTGGGGTGTGGATGAACTCGGGTATCGCAACGAGTTTTACGGTGAGCAGACGAAAAGGCTTCACGGTCTTTTCAGCAAATCTCCGCGAATGGTCGACGTGCTGACCCATCCGCTTTTTCTTTCCCTCGCCCGTACACTGTTTGTCGATTCCGGCATGGCGAACAATATTCGTTTGAGCAATACCGAGTTGATGGTCCTCAGCCAGGACCAGGGCAACCAGGTATTTCATACGGACGCGGCGTCCTGGCCGCGGGTACAGCAGCAGGAAAGTGACGAGATCCTGATCAGTGCCAACTGCGCGCTTACCGACTTTACCGAAACCAATGGTGCCACCCGGGTTGTGCCTGGCAGTCACCTCTGGGAAGCGGGCAGGGAGCCGGAAGAGCACGAGATCTGTCTTGCGACCATGCCGAGGGGCTCAGCGCTGATCTATACCGGTAACGCCATCCACTCTGGGGGCGCCAACCAGGAAGCTGAGGCGAGAGTGGGGCTTTACCTCGGTTACATCGTGAGCTGGCTGCGACCCATCGAGAACCAGCTGGTGACCAATGATCCGGCCGATATCCTGGCGCTGCCTGAAGATGCGAGGCGCATCCTTGATGTTTCTCCCGGAGGGTTTACCGTCTACGCCTGACGTTTAGTTGATCCAGGACAACTCCCCGAGTCCAGCTCGAAGCTAAGCTGCTGCTGTCTCTAACTGAACTAATACAATGGGGGGTTCATGGAATTCGGCATCTCAGACGAGGGTAAAATCATCTATGACCAGGTCGTACGTTTTATCGACGAGAAGGTCATTCCTGCGGAACAGGCAGTCGCCGAAGAAGCAGAAACCACAGAGAACGGTGAAGACACGCCGACGATGAAAGCGCTTAGATCCGAGGCGAAGTCCCTGGGTCTCTGGAACCTGTACCTGCCTGATGACGAGTGGGGCGCCGGAATATCAAACAACGACTATTCGGTGCTGTGTGAATACATGGGGCGCAGCCAGATTGCATCGCGTGTGTTCAACTGTAATGCACCTGATACCGGCAATGCGGAAATCCTGGCGCAGTTTGGTTCAGAAGCACAGAAGGAAAGATACCTTGTGCCGCTGCTCGAAGGTGACATCCGCAGCTGTTTTTCCATGACTGAGCCGGATACTTCCGGTGCCGACCCCACGGGCCTTCGAACCACGGCAGTTCGAGATGGTGACGACTGGGTCATCAACGGTCACAAGTGGTTTACCAGTGGTGCTATCGGCGCCGAGTTCGCCATTGCCATGGTGGTCACGAATCCCAAGGGCAACCTGCATGAGCGTGCATCCATGATCCTGGTGCCGACTGATGCGCCTGGCTTTGACATCATTCGCCCTGTTTCCGTCATGGGTCATTCGCGAGGTGGCGGTCACTGCGAAATCCAGTACAACGATTGCCGTGTGCCCTATGAGAACCTGCTTGGTCCGGAAAATGGCGGCTTCATGATTGCTCAGGCCCGATTGGGTCCGGGTCGAATCCATCACTGCATGCGTTCCATCGGCGTGGCTGAACGTGCTTTTGAAATCATGTGTACGCACGCGAACCAGCGTGAAACCCGCGGCCAGAAACTGAAGGATTTCCAGTTTGTGCAGGAATGGATTGCGACTTCCCGCATGGATATCGATCAGGCAAGACTGCTGACCCAGTATGCGGCCTGGAAGATGGATGCCGCCGGTAAAGAAAATGCCCGCCAGGAGCTGGCCATGACCAAGGTGGTTGTGCCCAACATGATGATGAACGTGCTGGATAGAGCCATCCAGTGCCTGGGTGCGCTCGGAGTCTCGGACGATACACCGATTGCCTCCATGTGGCGCAATGGCCGGGCGCTGCGAATTGCCGATGGCCCTGACGAGGTACACAAGATGACCATCCCCCGGCGTGAGCTCAAACGCTTCGCCTAAATTAATCGGGGGACATTAATCGGGGGACAGTTTACTTCGCGTGACAAAGTAAACTGTCCCCAGTTCAGGTCTAAAGTAAACTGTCCCCAATCTTTTTGGTTTTCTCGGAGACCGGGGCGCTCAGAAGCCCCTCGAGCGCATCAACCAGGTGGCTGATGAACAGGTCAGCATCTTTGCCTTTGAAGGCATTTTTCCGGTTGGCCTGGTGAGAAATGGAACTGGCGCAGAGTCGCGCAGCCAGGTCCATGCGTTTCTTGAAGGCATCGTCATCGAGGTGAGGCAGAGCCTGGCGTAGCAGTTCTCCGGTTCTCGCGCCGCTCTCGCCACCACCACCTGAGCGACGGATGACATCGAACGCGGAGTTCTGGGCCAGGGCTACCTGGTGGCCGAAGCCTGCCACGTAGCGACGAAACTTCGGGTCTTCCTGCGCCAGCTGGCAGGTAGGCATTACCATGATTCGGCACAGGTCTGAAACGTCCGGTTTGGTGCCGTTTGCCAGGAGTTCGTTCAACAACTCTCCGCGCCTGGTGTGAATCTCTGCACTGCGTTTTTTATGTATCGCGCTGATCAGGCCCTTGAGGTTCCCGAAGTGATACTGCAATGCTGATTCGTTCTTCTGGCCGGCCTCGCGCATGATGGCCTTGATGGAAATCGCATGCAGGCCGTCTCTGGCGATCAGCTTTTCAGCCGCTTCCATCAGTGCAGCCTGAGTCGCCTGGCTCCGGGCTTTCTGGCCGTCCACCTTCTGCTTTGCATTCGCGTTCATAGCTGTTAATAATGCCACACATTATTAATGAACTGAAAAGAAAGCTATGTTGAAACTTCATTTTGCTCCTAATTCCCGTGCCAGTCGGATCATGTGGTTGTTGGAAGAACTTGAATTACCCTATGAGCTCAATCGTATGGACTTCAGTCCGAAGGACCTTAAATCGGATGAGCATCGAGCGCGTCATCCGCTGGGTCGAGTGCCGGTTCTGGAGGATGGTGAAGTCAGCATCTATGAATCCGGTGCCATTGTGGAGTACATCCTTGCGCGTCATAAAGATGGAGGCTTAAAACCCGCTGTTGATTCACCGCTCTTTCCTGAGTACCTGCAGTGGTTTCACTACTGCGAGGGTATGGTCATGCCGCCGGTGAATACTATCGTGGTTCAAACCATCCTGCTGCCGCCGGATCGCCGTGATGAAACGGCACTTGGCCAGGCGCAGCGGCTTCTGACGAAAGCGCTGGGGCCAGTGGATGAAGCCCTGGAAGGTCGGGAGTACCTCATCGGTGATTTCTCTGCCGCGGATATCATGCTGGGACATGCCTGTTTCATGAGTAACCGCCTGGGCTGTGTGCCTGATGAGATGGTGAACCTCAAGGGTTATGTCGAGCGTGTTGCGGCAAGACCGGCTTTCGATAAGGCAATTAATACGTAACCCGCTTCGGTTATTCCCGCCTTTTGGTGGAATTTCGCCCAGTCATGGTATTATACAGGCCTGTATAAAAGTGACGAAACCGGCATGGCGATAGAACTGGGGATATTGAGCAGCAAAGACGTACCTGAATATCAGGACACCGCGGATGTCGTGGTGATCGGTTACGGCATTGCCGGTGCCTGTGCGGCACTTGAGGCAAGGCGTGCGGGCGCTGACGTATTCGTGCTGGAGCGCGCCAGCGGCGGAGGTGGTGCCAGTGCCTTGTCTGCGGGGATCTTCTATCTCGGTGGCGGAACAGAGGTTCAGAAAGCTGTTGGGCTCGAGGATGACGCCGACAACATGTACGACTTCCTGATGGCAAGCACCACGGCGCCGGATGCCCGAATTGTTCGACGGTTCTGCGACGACGCTACTAATCATTTTGACTGGCTTGAAGCCCAGGGCGTGCCGTTCCAGCGCACCTGGTACAAAGACAAGTCAGTTGTACCTCCCACGGCCGATGGCCTTGCTTCAACCGGTAACGAAAAAGTCTGGCCTTACTCGGAACTGGCAAGGCCAGTGCCTCGAGGTCACAAGGTGGCGAAAGAAGGTGATGGTGGTGGTGCGCTTGCCATGAACGCTCTCATGGCGCGTTGCGAATCCGAGGGGGTTCGTCTTGTCTGCGATGCCAGAGTCAGTGCGTTGGTTCGTGATGATGCGGGCCGCATTATGGGAGTTCGCGTTCGCCAGGGTAGGGAAGAAACCTTCGTCCGTGCCCGTCGTGGCGTTGTGCTCGCTGCTGGTGGCTTTGGCATGAATTCGGAACTGATGGATAAATACGTACCGGATCTGCCGCGCTCAGCAGAGCCTCTTGGAATCCCTAACAACGATGGTGACGCCCTGCAGCTTGGGCTTGCGGCCGGTGCCGCAACCCAGGCGATCAGCGGCACAATTTCCACGGGTTCGTTTTATCCTCCGGCAGATCTGATCAAGGGCATCCTCGTTAACCTGCACGGCGAGCGATTTGTCGCCGAAGATTCCTACCACGGCCGCACGGCAGAACGCATAGCTGAACAACCTCATGCCAAGGCT
>JADHNI010000032.1 GCA_016779585.1 Pseudomonadales bacterium | reverse complement strand
TCGCTGACCAGCAGGAAGTGGAAAGCTGTTTCGCCGAAACCCTGAAGACACATGGACGAGTCGATGGCTGTTTCGCCAACGCCGGCGTCGGGGGACGATCAACCCAGTTTGACCAGATGGATAAAGCCGAGTGGGATCGCATCATGGAAGTGAACCTTGATGGCGTATTCCATACCTTCCGCTGCGCCGCCGAACATATGCGTCAGCGCGCTGACGATGACGATGCATTCGGACGCCTGGTTTCAACCGCCAGTCTTGCGGCCATATCAGGACAGGCTCGCGGCGAGCACTATGCAGCAACCAAGGGCGGTTTGATTTCGATGACCAAGGCGCTGGCGGTTGAGTATGCAAGATACAATGTGACAGCTCACACCATACTCCCAGGCTGGATTGAAACCGGCATGACCGAGCAGACTTTTGCATGGGGGAAATTCGTGGACAACGTGATGCCCAGGATCCCCATGCGACGCTGGGGGCAGCCGGAGGACTTTGCCGGCATCGCGGTGTACATCATGAGCCAGACCAGCGCTTACCATACGTCTGAAACCTTCCTGATCGACGGGGGCTACGCCAACTTCTGATGACAAATCCGCCAATCAATTATCACCAGGCGACACCCGACATTGCGACATCGGGGCAACCTGACCGAGCACAGATTCACCAGATAGCCGACGACGGCTATGAGGCCGTTATCAACCTCGCCATGCATGACTCAGACAACGCCATTCCGGAAGAGGGCAGCCTGGTCGCGTCACTGGGTATGTACTACTTCAATATACCGGTGCCTTTCGATGAACCAACGCCTGACCACCTTCGGGAGTTCATGGGCCTGATGGACGTACTCTCCGGCAGGAAGGTCTGGGTTCACTGTGCCGTAAACGCGAGAGTTTCTGCATTCATGTATCACTACCTGACCAAGAGACTCGGCGCTGATGAAGAAGCCGCCACGTCTCCCCTGCTCGCCAAGTGGCGCGGCAAAATGGATGATGTGTGGCAGGAATTTATGGAGTTCACTGAAGATGAAATGGCTCGCTAGTCTTATCCTGATAATCGTTTCAACCAGCGCGCTCGGCGACGTTGTAGCCAAGGGAGAAAGCGGGTTCAACCTGAAAATCACAGGCGAGGTCGGCATCTCTCCGCAGGAGGCCTATGAACAGTTTGTCCGCGTGAATGAATGGTGGGTGGAAAGCCATTCGTGGTTTGGCAGTCGCGATAACTTCAGCCTTGAGGCGAAAGCCGGTGGTTGTTTCTGTGAGATCAAGGGGGAACAGCAGGTGCTGCATATGCTGGTGACCTTTGTGAATCCGGGCGAAGAGATCAAGATGGTCGGCGGACTGGGCCCACTGCAGATGATGGGGCTGCACGGCGGCATGAGCTGGCGGTTCGAAGCACTGGAAGACAATAACGGAACGAGAATAGTGCAGACCTACAATGTATCCGGCTGGGCACCCGGAGGATTACTGGACCTCGCAGACATTGTTGACGCGGTCCAGACAAGCCAGTTGAACGCGCTCATCAAACAAATCGAATCACCCTGATGGAAGATGCGTGGCTGAGCCGGGCAAAGCGGCTGCATGCTATAGCTTCCACGGGAGTCCACTTTACGGAATCAGAGTTCGACCGCGAGCGATATGCAGAAATCGCAGAGATCGCGACACAGATGCTCGCGGACCTGGGGAACAAACCCATTGAGCAGTTGCAGGACCTCTTCCCCGGTTTCGGTAAATCCTACGCAACGCCGATGGTAGATGTTCGCGCTGCGATCTTCCGTGATGACCGGATACTACTCGTGAAAGAAAAACTCGATGGACTCTGGACCCTGCCGGGAGGCTATGCTGATGTCGGGCTTTCCGCCGGCGAGAATGCCGTGAAAGAAGTGCGTGAGGAATCCGGACTGGAGGTCACTGTCAACCGCCTGATCGGCGTGTTCCACAAGGCGAAACACGCCTACCGCCAGGACCCCCGGGATTTCTACAAGTTTTATTTTCTGTGCGAGGAAAGTTCGCACCAGGAACCTGCTATCGGCCCGGAAACCACGGACGTCGATTTCTTTACATTGTCCGCATTGCCTCCCCTGTCACTGGGTCGTAGCATCCAGCAACACATCGAAATTGCATTCGACTTCATGGATAACCCCAACCAACCAGTTGTATTCGATTGAACCTCGGGTGTGACGCAAGGATCTAAATGACCATGACAAGATTTCTGTACCTGCTGTTGCTATTACCACTGCTGACATTCGCCAGCGAAGAGCCAACTGGTGCGGCACCCACCTTTACCCTGAATACACTCGACGGCGAACCGGTAAGCACAGACAGCCTGCGAGGCAAAGTTCTGTACGTGGATTTCTGGGCCAGCTGGTGTGGCCCCTGCAAGGTTTCTTTCCCGGATATGCATGCTCTGCAGGAAGAGTTCGGCGAAGAGCAGTTCCAGGTAGTAGCGGTCAGCGTCGACAGCAATCCGGAAGATGCCAGGCGATTCGTTCGCAGGTTTGAGCCAAACTTCCTGGTACTCAGTGATCCCGAGGGGGCCATCGCAGAGCGCTTCAACATCCCCGCCATGCCCACGAGTTTCCTGATCGATCAACAGGGCAATATCCGCCACATGCACAAGGGATACAAACCCGGCGACATCGATAAACTGAAACCGCTGATCGCTGCGCTGACCGGGGAGCAGTAATGAAGAAGATCATCCTGATGGTACTGACGCTCGCTTTCACCGCAGGCTGCGAGACGGTGAAACCCTGGGAACGCGACATCCTTGCCCAGCCAGGCATGCAGATTGAGGCCGACCCGCTAGATGCCCAACTGGCAAGCCAGGTGTACGACAGCAAGGAAGCATCATCCGGAGGGAACAGCCCCGCTGGTGGCGGTTGCGGGTGTAACTGATGAAAAAGTCTCCCCTGGCCGTCCTGACAAGCGCAGCACTTGCGCTGCCTGCTTTTGCCGCGACTCAGCCCAGCGAAACCTCGATCTCAGTCAAGGCGTCGCACTACAAGGAAGAGGACATCGCAGCTTCCGACGTGCTTCTGGGTTCTAATGAACGTTACGACATTGATGTTTACCAGTTTCAGCTGACCACGCCCGTCGGCGCAGACTGGTCTCTGGATGTGAACGTCAATCGTGAAATCATGAGCGGCGCCTCACCCTGGGGAACTATTTCAGATTTCGCCACCGGTGAACCCACCCTGATCATGAGTGGCGCCACCATCTCTGATCAACGCACAGAGGTCTCAGCCACAGTCTCCCGCTACTTTACGGACTCGTCGGCAAGCGTGACGCTCAGCCACTCGGATGAAGACGACTATGAAGCAAAGGCCATTGCCATCGGCGGTGAGTGGAACTTCATGGATGACATGGCCACACTGGCCGTAGGCGCGAGCTATTCTTCTGACGACATTACGCCTACCGACGCCCTGATGTTCGGCCGTGTCACCGATGAAGAAAAGCGGAGCCGATCTTTTTCAGTTTCGTGGACTCACATTCTCGATCGCACATCCCTGGTTCAGTTGGGCGCGAGCATTACAGATCGCGACGGCTACCTGTCTGATCCCTACAAAATCCGTGATACGCGACCCGACAATCGCCTGGAGAAAACCTTCTCGGCAAAATACCGCAAGTACTTTGGCGGTCCGGGTGCTGCCATGCATCTAGACTATCGGTACTTCAGGGACGACTTTGGCATCCGGTCGCATACACTGGATTTCGCCTGGCACCAGCAGTTCGGTGACCGCTTCAGGGTGATCCCAGGTATTCGCTACTACAGCCAGGAGGAAGCAGACTTTTATCTCCCGGCAGACAGCTTCCTGATTCCGCTCGACCAGTACCAGTCCAGTGACTTTCGGTTATCCAGCTATGGTGCATGGGCATTCAGTATCAAGGGGGTGGTGAACCTGGACGACTGGACCCTCGATCTTTCCTATGAGAGATACATCAGCGCCGGCGATTACGGACTGGATGAGCCGGAATTCGAGCATCCCGCACTGCTTGAGTTCGATTTCGTAACCCTCGGAGTCAGCTATCGCTTCTGACGGTATCTACAGACTGCAGTTCAAGGCCATGGGTTGCCCCTGTGAAATACGACTGGCGGGCAGCAAAGATCCGACAACAGAAGGTGAACATTGCCTTGGAGAGATACGCCGCTTCGAGGCAAAGTATTCCCGCTACAGTGAAGACAGCCTGGTGAGCGAAATCAACCGGAACGCAGGGCTCAGTCCCACTCCCATTGATGATGAGACGGACAGCATCCTGGACTATGCCGATGTCTGCTTCCAGCTCAGCGACGGAAGATTCGATATTACTTCAGGCGTGTTGAGGCGGCTGTGGCAACCGGATATGTCGGCGCTGCCGGCGCCAGACGATATTGCCGAGGTGACGCGTCTGATCGGTTGGCAGAAAGTTAGGCGCAAGCCCGGAGAGATCCTGCTGCCGGAAGCCGGGATGCAGATAGATCTTGGCGGTGTCGTAAAAGAGTATGTGGCAGATGCCGTCGTACAGCTCGCACTGAAGCTTGGTGTCACCTCAGGCATTGTGAATCTTGGCGGTGATATCGCTGTCATCGGACCACAGCCGAGCGGCGAAGCCTGGGATGTTGGTGTCGCTGACCCCGACGACAGCACCAGGGCAATAGCAACGATCAAGATGAAACAGGGAGCCATCACCACCAGTGGCGGTTACGAACGTTTTATCGAAATCGGTGACAGAAAATACAGCCACCTGTTGGATCCAACAACAGGCTGGCCAGCAGATAACCTGCTGGGCGTCAGCGTCATCGCCGACCAGGCGGTCGTTGCAGGCAGTCTCAGCACCATAGCCCTGCTGATGCCGGAGGACGAAGCGCTTTCGTTTCTCGCTGACAGCGGGGCGCCCTATCTCGCTATCGACACCGCGCATCACATCTATCGTTCCGAAGTCACTCTCTGAAGGGGTTTTGAAGATTTCACCGTGCCGGTAGACTAGAGCGCTTGGCCAGTCAGACTCCAGATTCAAAAGTAGCCCTGCCGTCCGTCACAAAAAAGACGGCGTGGATTTATGCTTCGCTCGCGTTCCCCATCGCCATGCTCGGCTATCCGCTCGGCGCTTACATACCACGCCTGTATTCCACGGAAATGGGCATCAGCCTCTCGATGATCGGTGTGGTCATCATGTGCGCGGCTATCTTTGACGCCATCACCGACCCTGCCATGGGTCACTTCAGTGATCGGTGGCATACACGATGGGGACGCAGACGACCCTGGATGGTCCTGGGCATCCCCATCTACCTGTTTGCCATATGGATGCTGCTCAATCCCGAAGTTGGTGTCACCGTCATCTACCTGGGCTTCTTTTTCCTGCTGCTGCGCGCCTCGACCACCCTGTTTGGCTTGCCTTACTCGGCGTGGGGTTTGGAACTGTCCAGTGACTACAACGCCCGAACAATGATCCAGTCAGCAAGGGAAAAATTTGTGCTGGCAGGACTGCTGGCGTCAGCGGGCATGGTGGCCTTTTCAGAGGAGATCTTCGGCCGGGCAGACGCCGGTTCCGTGCTTCACTACATCTCACTTGTCGTGATTGTCCTGATTCCCCTGGCCGCGGCCCTGGTGATCTGGAAGGTACCCGAGGTTCCCACGTACAACGCACCACCCGTGTCGTTTAAGGACGGGGTCGGCAGGATGATGAAGAACAAGCTGTTCTTCCGACTGCTGGTGATTGAACTGTTGATCACGGGTGGCGAGAATTTCCGCAACACGCTCTCGCTGCTGTTCATCCAGGACTACATTGGCCTGTCTTCCGTTGGTCGTGCGCTGCTCCTGTATTTCGGCATAGGACTTCTCGCCATACCATTTTGGGACTGGCTGGCAAAAAGATTCGGGAAACACCAGTCACTGGCAGCCGCCATGGTCCTGGTCAGCGCGGTGTCTATTGGCGTACTTACCGTGAGTCACGGCGAGCATATGAAGTTTTACATTCTTTTCGGTTTGAAGGGTTTCTGCTTTGGTGCTTTCGCCTACCTCCCGCGCGCCATGCTGGCCGACGTGGTTGACCTGGATACCATTCGCACCGGCTCAGCACGACCCGCCAGTTACTTTGCGATTCATGGTTTTGTTACCAAATGTGCTGCCTCGTTCGGCGGTCTGTCATTACCCATTCTTGCCTACGTCGGTTATTCCTCCCTGCCGGATGTCCAGAATGGGCCAACGGAGTTGATGTGGCTGGGTATACTTTATGGCATTGTGCCTACAGCGGTGTTCGTGGTCGCGTTTTACCTGAGTGTCACCTGGCCACTGAACGAAACCATGCATAAAAAAGTAGAACGAATATTGGGGAAACGCTATGCAAGACAAGTGTAAATGGTTGCTCATCCTGAGCCTGTTACTGACCGCCTGTACGCAACCAGAGGAAACAGCAAAACCTGCCGGTGAGCCTGTTCAGCAGTCTGAAGATCAGCCGCTTGCCATCATCGTTCCGGGCAGTGGCACCTACTCCAGGCCTACCTCGATAACAGTGCCTGAGGCCCAGGCATTTTTTGACCAGGGCCTGAGACTTGCCTGGGGCTTTTACTTCCCTGAATCCATCGCCTCCTACCAGGAAGCTGCGAGGCTCGATCCGGAAAATCCTATGCCGCACTGGGGAATGGCACATGCCATGGGACCCAACCCGAATTCCCGCTACGCGATGATGCCCGATGATCCCCAGGGCGAGGGTCTCAAAGCCATTAAACGTGCAATGGCATTAATTGAAAACGCTGACCCACTTGAGCAGGAAATTATCCGAGCCATGTACGTGCTGTATGACAAGGCCGGCATCCCGGATAACCACGCTCGCGATCGTGCTTATCTCGCGGCCATGCGACAGCTGAACAAAGAGCACCCTGAAGACCCGGATATTGCTGCGCTTTATGCCGCCGCTTACATGTCCATCGGCAAGTGGGATTACTGGGACAAGGACGGACAACCAAAGGACGAAACCATTCCCGTTGCTGAAGAACTCGAGCACATCATTGCAAACGATAAATCGCACCCTGGTGTCCTGCACCTGCACATCCACCTGATCGAGGCATCACTGGAACCGGAACGCGCCCTGGTATCTGCTGATGCACTTGAAGCCACGGTACCCATCGGGGGGCACGTCGTGCATATGCCGGCACACATCTATGTGCGGGTTGGCCAGTACGACAAGGCAATTGAGAGCAACATCCGTTCGCAGGAAGTCGACAAGAAATTTGCCATGATCTGGGGTGACAATAATTTTCCAGACATCGGCACCTACCCCCTGTCGCACAAGATTCACTCCGGTCATGCACTGGATTTCATCCGCTATTCCGCCACGGTGCAGGGCAACTACGCGGTGGCCATCGATGCAGCCAATCGAGTTGCGGAAAATATCCATCCAGATCACATGATCATGCGCGGCCAGAAAGGTGCCGCCGCTGTCTGGCTCGTCCAGAAGATCTTCGGCAAGTGGGATGAAATCCTCGCCACGGAGCCGGCGCATTCCGGCACACCCTATCTTGATGGCATCTGGGCTTACGCCAAAGGCAGCGCTCACCTGGGCAAGGGAGATCTGGCAGCGGCGAAAGAGCAGCTGGCGCTTTTGAAAGGTATCGCGGAAGCGCCCAATGCCGATGAATACCGGGTTGGTGCAACCCCTGCTTCAGCCGTGCTGAAACTTGCAGCCTACGGCCTGGAAGGTGAAGTACAGATGGCGGATGGCAACCTGGATGATGCGATTGCCAGCTTTGAGGCGGGTGTCGCGATTGAAGATGAAAACAACTACACGGAACCACCCGACTGGGCACAACCCATGCGTCACTACCTGGGTGCGGCCTTACTCGAAGCCGGGCGTGTCCAGGAAGCCGAAGCAGTTTACCGACGCGATCTTCGCTGGAACCAGAACAACGGCTGGTCACTGCTCGGCATGCATCAGGCGCTTAAGGCGCAGGGCAAACTGGAAGAAGCACAGCAGTACTACGATGCCTGGCAGGCTGCATGGGCATACGCTGATGTGGAAATTTCCGCCTCTCACTTATAGGGATTAAAAGATGGAAGATCTGGAAAAAGCGGGACTGGATGCTGTAGACCGGTTTATTGATACCTGGAACACCCGCGATGCTGAGAACTGGGCCGGGTCACTACACTTTCCGCACGTGCGCCCTTCACCATTCGGAGAGATACGCGTCGCGCCGAGTGCCGATGACTATATTGCCAACTTTAATTACCAGCAGACTATCGACAGTGGCTGGGATCACAGTGAATGGGACTACAAGCATGTCCTGCACACATCACCCAGGAAAATTCATGTCGCCGGGCAGTGGAGCCGTTATGACAAAGACGGCAATGTCATCCTTACCACGCCAATCGTTTACATCTGCACAAAGATCGACGGTAGCTGGGGCATCCAGTCGCGCTTCGGCTCTGACTATGTCGATGATGACTTTGATAATATGGAACTGATGGCTCGCGGTCTCGCGCTGGTGCAGGACTACGTCAACCAGCACAACTCACGGGTCACCGAGGCCGCCGCTGAACTGCTCAACTATCCGCACTTCGAAATCAACGTCGGTGAACTTGATATCACGGCATCGAAATCGGATTTAGAGCAAGTCGACGTGAACTACCAGCTGGAAAACCTGATGGCCGTTCAGACAGGCCAGCATTCGATGAACGTTGCGGTCGACGTTACGGTCAGCTCGCCTGCCGGGTCCAGGCTGATGCAGGGCGTGGTGAACATCAACAATCGAGACGGACACCTTGGCATCCAGGCATGGTCATTCCTCGACCCGAATGAGGCAGAGGAATAATCAACTGGAGTAACTGACGCCCATACCCGCACGTACATCATTGTTCACACCATAAGGCGCAATCGGGTAACGCAGCCCATTTTTTGACAGCGCATGTAGACCGGCGATTGTTTTCGGCAGGAATTCAGGCGGTATCGCCATCAGCAGTTCATCGTCCTGCACGCCGCCATAACGTCGTTCGGCGAAACAAGGGATCGACAGGCTCGGTTCTTTCGTCTGAAGCGCCCTGCCCCATGAATCCGCACAGGCCGATTCACCGACACAGCTGAATTCCAGCTTTTTGTAGCCGGTCCACTGGAGGCCATTAATAAACAGAATCATCTGCGCCGGTGTGGCATAGATCAGGCAGATGTCCGGTGGATCCAGTCGACCCGATGCCAGGGGGCTCACTGCCATGGCTTCGTACTGGCCATACTCCAGTACGTCCATCGCCGCCTGGTGTCGCGCCGCTTCTTCCTGGTCGGCATACCAGACACCCGCCATACGATCACCGGACAGCCACTCTTCATTCCTTGGATGCAAACCGATCACGGTGCCGCACTGTGCACCGACAAGGTCATCCATGGTAATGCCCACCGTCCAGCCGTTACGTGCCGCCTGGCCGACTATCTGATCGGTTGTGTGCACATCTTTCGGCCTTCGAATACGGGGAACCTGCTCCATCTCTTCTTTCGTTTTGAACATTTTCATGCCGATGGGTGTGGTTCGAAGGCGCAGCAGGTTATTCAGTTCAGCGACACAGGTCGCACCATCGAATTGCAGGTCGGAAGTAATGACATCAGACATGGTAGTTCCCTTCTCTTGATTCTCTTAGGGGCACATTACCAACAAAAAAAAACCGGGACCCTGGCTCCCGGCAAGGTACCAGACATGCGTAAGTGTCTGTCTTTGGGGTTGAGGATCAACTGATCAGGCGGCTTCCACGTATGGCTGCATCGTCTTAAACGCCTTCGCCTCGATCTGGCGGATACGCTCCAGGGATACGCCGTACTTTTCAGCGAGCACTTTTAAACTGGCTTTATCTTCTGTCAGCCAGCGGGATTCGACGATATCCCTGGATCTTTCATCGAGAGAAGCCAGCGCGTGAGCAAGGCCTGCGCCATGTCGCTCTGCCATTTCCTGTTCTGCAACGAGTACCGAGGGGTCTTCGTCTTCACCGTGTGTCAGGTAACCAGAGGGGCTATAGGAATACTCGTCATCTTCAATGGTGACAGGCTCAAAGCTCTCATCAATATTTGCCAACCGACACTCCATTTCAACAACTTCTTCAGGCTTGACGCCAAGATCGTTCGCAACCTGGTTCACTTCATCTGCGGTGAACCATCCGAGGCGTTCTTTCGCCTTGCGAAGGTTGAAAAAGAGTTTCCGTTGGGCTTTAGTCGTGGCGACCTTCACGATTTTCCAGTTTTTCAGGATGTACTCGTGAATCTCCGCCTTAATCCAGTGCACGGCAAAGGACACCAGTCGAACACCATGCGACAGATCGAATTTTTTTACTGATTTCATCAGGCCAACGTTACCCTGCTGAATCAGGTCCTCCAGAGGTAGGCCATAGCCGTTGTAACCCCTGGCAATGTACGCAACGTAACGCAGGTGAGAGAGCACCAGCTGGCGTGCAGCTTCCAGGTCCTCTTCCTGCTGAAATCGTTCAAACAGCGCGGCTTCTTCCTCGGCGCTGAGTACGGGAATCTGCTGAATAGAATCCAGGTAGCTCTGCAGGGTACCTGTACTCAGTACGGGAAACTCGTTGCTTTGAGCCAATGCAGTCATCTTCAGTTTTTCTCCAATTTCTTTATAAGTTACAGACTTAGAGCTCTCTGTCTCCGTATAGTTCCCTAGATGAGGGCTAAAAATCCGTTTTCAAGGTCTTTTCCATCGAAAAGCCTGATGCAGATCAATCCACCCTCTCCGCAGCCAATCATTTCTCTATTCGAGTCTCAAGGGCTCGCTAAATGGCAGGGGCATTCCCTGCTTAATACTATGACCGTGAATCACGGGGAAAGTTACCGGCCTGCCTCGAATAGCTCTTATGCGGTTAGAATAAAAACATGAGTGCAAACCAGCCCAATGCCCGCGATTTCAACCCGAACGCCCTCGACCTGTGCCAGGTTGCCACCTACGACCGTGTCATCCGCGCCCCGCTGGTAAGAGTCTGGGAAAACGTACTGGATTGGGAACACCTGCCTTATCTCCATGAAACCTCTTTTGACTACATCGAACTGGATGAGCGCGGCGAATGGGGTTGGCGCACCTGGTCAAATGCAGAACACACCGGTCATGTGGAACTCACCGTCGCCAGCAAAGACAGCTATGTCGCACGCAGCTACCATGACCGCAAACAGGTCTCTGAAATCTGGTCAACGCTGACTGCCGAGGAAGACAACACGCGAATTCACGTGGCTTTTCATCTTCCAGGTATTGCGGATGCTGACCGGGAACAAGTTGGCGACCTGATGCTCGGGCTTTACACAACCCTGTGGGATGAAGACGAAGCCATGATGCGTGAGCGCCACGAACGGCTGAACGAATCCCGGGATGCTCAATCAAACTGCGATCTCGGACCCGCGGTCGATATCCGGGCGCGCCTTGCCAACAATGAGGAGATCCGGTTCCAGCTGAAACGCCGCGAGTTCCAGTTGCGCCTGGATGGCGAAAATCTTATTGCCCATGCCACTATCTGCCCTCACCTGCTCGGCCCCCTGGATCAGAGCACACTCAACCAGGGACGGCTCCGCTGCCCATGGCATGGATATGAATTTGATGTGAGAAGTGGCGAATGCGTGTTCCCCGAGCACGCCACCTGTAAACTGCCCGCTTCTCCCGAACTTGAACTATCAAACGGTAACCTGATTGCGACAAGCCGTTAGATGCCCCCGGTAAGGTAAAGTTAGCTTATGAAGTCTGACCTGCATGATCTCGAGCTGTTACTCGATTCCAAGGTGCCAATCCTGGTGATT
The DNA here is from genome assembly GCA_016779585.1 of Pseudomonadales bacterium. Classification (GTDB taxonomy): domain Bacteria; phylum Pseudomonadota; class Gammaproteobacteria; order Pseudomonadales; family Azotimanducaceae; genus UBA9659. The sequence goes on along the minus strand of JADHNI010000032.1, from coordinate 30,092 downwards.
GAATCCTATGAGGAACCCCGGGTACTGGAAATGCTGACTGGTCTGGCCGTGACGCGAACACTGCCCTTGTTTGTATGGTCGATCACCGAGGGGCTGAACCGCCTGGGTTTCGGCGAGAGACCAGAGGAAGGTGACCAGCTGGACGAAACAGGCGTCCTTGAGGCGATCAAAAACGAGACCAGCCCGGGTCTTTACGTACTCTGTGACTTTCATCCTTACCTGAAAGGTGACGCCAGGAATATCCGCCTCCTCCGAGAAATCGCGATGCGCCACAACCGCCTGGGTCATACGGTTGTGCTGCTCAGCCACCAGATCGAACTGCCAAACGAAGTGAAGCGTTACAGCGCCCGGTTCGAGCTGTCGATGCCAATCGAGGAGCAATTGATGCACCTGGTTCGCGAGGAAGCCTCCAACTGGTCCAGGGCAAAGGGCGGCGTGCCGGTGCGAAGCTCCAGCGACACCTTCAAGAAACTGGTGCAGAACCTGAAAGGCGTGTCCATTGAGGATGCCCGGCAACTGGTGAGGGCCGCCATCTATGACGACGGCGTCATCGATGACTCCGACATCCCGGACATGAACAAAGCCAAGTTTGCGCTGATGGATATGGAAGGCGTGTTGTCCTTCCAGTATGACACCGCACAGTTTGGCGAGGTTGGCGGCCTGGTCAAATTAAAAGAGTGGCTGGAGCAGCGCGCGGACAGTTTCCTTGAAAGTGAAAGCAGCCTGGACGCACCCAAGGGCATCATGCTGCTGGGCGTGCAGGGTGGCGGTAAAAGCCTGGCGGCCAAAGCCGTGGCTGGTATGTGGTCACTGCCGCTGCTGCGGCTCGACTTCGGTGCGCTGTATGACAAGTTTCATGGTGAGACAGAACGCAATCTTCGAGAAGCACTGAAACTGGCAGACATGATGTCACCCTGTGTTCTCTGGCTGGACGAAATCGAGAAAGGTATTTCTACCTCACAAAATGATTCGGGCATCTCAGCTCGTGTGCTGGGCACCCTGCTGACCTGGATGTCAGAGCGCCAGAGCAAGGCATTTATCGTTGCGACCTCCAACGACATTTCACAGCTGCCCCCTGAGCTGGTACGCAAGGGGCGCCTGGACGAAATCTTTTTTGTCGACCTGCCAAAACACGATATCCGCCAGGACATCTTCCGTATTCATCTCGAGAAACGCAGCCAGGATTCAACACACTTCGACCTGAAATCTCTGGCGGATATCAGTGAGGGGTTCTCCGGCGCAGAAATTGAGCAGGTCATTGTGAGCGCACTTTATTCTGTCGCCGCCAGCGATGCCGAACTGACCATGAAGGCCCTCGCGGATGCCATCCATGAGACCAACCCACTTTCAGTGGTCATGGAAGAAAAAATCCGACAGCTCCGTGCCTGGGCGTCAGAACGATGTGTCTTTGCAGATGAGTAAGCACCGATGAGCGACATCACATTACCGCCGGTGGCGGAAATAGACTGGGATTCCTGGGTACCCGAAGAGGTAGCGACGCTCATGTTTATTCTCCAGGACGATGAAGTGTTGCTGATACGAAAGAAGCGCGGCCTGGGGGCTGGCAAGATCAACGGACCCGGCGGTCGAATCGAAGGCGGAGAAACACCTGAAGAGTGCGCAATTCGTGAAACCAACGAGGAACTCCTCATCAATCCGGTTAACCCGAGATTTGCAGGTGAGCTGTTCTTTCATGCTGAGGATATGCCGAGAATCCACGTTCATGTCTATGTTGCCAAAGAGTACGACGGAGAACCCGGTGAAACAGATGAGGCTATTCCCATCTGGTTCAAGCTGGATCAGCTGCCGTTCGATGAAATGTGGGATGATGATCGCATCTGGCTGGGTCACGTCCTGGGTGGCGGTACCGTCAGGGGGTACTTCACGTTTATCGAAGAGACCCTCATAGACCATGAGGTCAGCTTTTCCTGAAAAAATCGCTGCAATGCAACATTGAATCCGGCGAGGCTTTCATGTTTCATTGAAGCCTTCCTTGGGCCATATCATTCCAGGCTGTTGATATGTATGAAATCCCCAAGATCAGTGTCCCCGTTGAGGTATTGCTGATCGACAACGAGACCATCAGTGGCCATATGTTTGTCACTGAAGACCTCGTTTCCGCGGCCGGCAATCCGCTCATCGAGGAGTTTCTCAACGAGGAAGACGATCGTTTCTTCCCGTTCGAATCCAATGCGGGTGCCTACCGCCTGATCAACAAAATGCAGGTGGTCTACATCCGCACCGAACAGAGCGATGATGAGATCAGGGAACAGACGCCCATCAAACCTCGCAACCTGGTGGCACATTTCACCAATGATCGAACCATCTATGGGCTTGTCTACCCAACCCTTCAGGAAGAGTCACGGGTGTCTGACATCATTAACGAAGATGTCGACTTCATTGCCATTTACCAGAACAGCCAGAAGATCATCGTCAACCGAAACCACATTATCTACGTCAACGCGAACTGAACGCGAACGACCGGAGTCGTCCTATGCCACTCGAAGTTCACCAGTTTCCCTGCCTTTCAGACAACTACGGCTACCTGATCCACGACCCTGACGCAGGTGTCACAGCGACCATCGATACGCCAGAAGTGGCGCCGATCAACGCGGCTCTGGAAGAAAAAGGCTGGCAGCTGACACACATCCTGAATACTCACCATCACTTCGACCATGCTGGGGGCAACCTCGAACTGAAAGACAGGTGGAACTGCACGATCATCGGCTCAAGGGACGATGCAGAGCGGATTCCAGGCATCGACGTCAAGGTGGGTGACGGGGAGACTTTCCAGTTCGGGAACTTCGACGCACAGGTTTTTGACGTTTCCGGACACACCCTCGGTCATATCGCCTTCTATTTCCCTGAGGCTGGCAAGCTGTTCTGCGGTGACGCTCTATTTGCCCTGGGATGTGGCCGCCTGTTCGAGGGCAGTCCAGCACAGATGTGGACGAGCCTGCAAAAGCTCATGGCCCTGCCCGAAAACACCGGTGTTTACTGCGCCCATGAATACACCCAGGCCAATGCAGCCTTCGCTCTTTCCGTAGAACCTCAGAACGATGCGCTGCAGCAGCGGGCAAAAGAGATTGAAGCGCTGCGCGCGGAAGGAAAGCCGACCGTGCCATCCACGATCGGCCTTGAGTTGGAAACCAACCCTTTCCTGCGCCCCATGAGCGAGGACCTTCAGGCCAACCTCAATATGCAGGGTGCTGAGCTGGTTGACGTCTTTGCAGAAACGCGACGTCGCAAAGACAGTTTCTAGGGGTACTACAACAGCCCGGGGTCACCGTCTGTAGGGCAGAACTTGGGTTCCAGGTCTAGCGCAGCGAGCAGGCGACCGAAGCCGATGAACTGACCGATCATCATGCCCAGCTCAACAATCTGCGCGTCGTCAAAGTGCTCACGGAGACGGTCAAAGAACGCCTCGTCCATACTGTGATGATCCAGCGCCATCTTGTCTGCATACTTGAGCGCCATTCGCTCGCGCTCTGAAAAACTGTTTTCAGGCTGGTCAAGCTCGGAAATTTTTTCTTCTGTTAAACCGTGATCTGCACCCTGCAGAAGTCTGGCATTCAGTCATGTAAAGCAGTCGTTGTGGCGCGCAATCTTGAGGCGAACCAGTTCGATGAGTTCCGCCTCAACGGTTTTGCCTTCCCGGGCAGGACCATAGAACTGGAAATAGCTGTCGAACATATCCTGGCGATGGGCAAAACCACGCAGGTTGGAGGTATCTACCCCCTGCGCATCCATCTTTTCCGCCAACTCGCGGATATGCGGTTCAAGCTCGTCGTTTTCTTTAAGTCGAATGCGCGCCATATCAAGACCTCAGGCAAAAATTTCGTCGAAGAAATTCTGGATGGACTGCGTCGCCCGCTTATCTGCAACCGGGTTATAAACCGTGCCGAATCCAGGATCGTTGGCATGCGGATTGGTAAAGGCATGCATGGTGCCGCCATAGGCATGGACCTGCCAGTCTGCACCCGCGGCTGACATTTCGTTTTCAAAGTCCAGCACCTGCTCCGGCGGAACCATGGGGTCATCCTGACCGTGCAGGCAAAGCACTTTTGCCGTGATCTTTTCGTTAGGTACGTCACCCGGAGAGAATATGCCGTGGATACTGATGACGCCGCCGACGTCAGCGCCAGCGCGTGCCAGTTCCAGTACACACATCCCACCGAAGCAGTAACCCATGGCACCAACTTTAGATGCGTCAACCACATCGAGGCCCCGCACCGCTTCCAAAGCTGCCATCATGCGTGCACGCAGGGCCGCCCGGTCTCCGGCGAGTGGCCCCATCAGGGCGGTGTTTCCTTCAACATCACCATCGGCACCAAAAACACCCTTGCCATACATATCCAGCGCAAAGCCGACATAACCGAGCCTGGCCATCTCCTCCGCCTTGCCCGTGGCAAAGTCACGCCGACCGGTCCAGTCGTGACCCACCAGCACCGCGGGCCTGGGGCCTGAAATGCTGTCATCCCAGGCAACATAGCCCTCAAGAATGGTATCTCCGTCCTGGTATTCAATGGTTTGGGTTTGCATACTGTACCTCCTGCTTGAATTGCCGTTGTCTATCAGGCCGGGCTAATTGCCGGCCAGTTCCTTCATTGCCAGGTCCGTCGTGAAAAACACCTGGCCCGCCATGTTCTTATAAAAACCTGTTTCCCTAAGCTTGTCCATGACCGGACTCTTCACTTCTGCGAGATGCAGGGTAACACCAACCTCCTGCAGGTTCTCGGACAGCTCTTCGAGCATTTCTAAACCGCTGGTATCAATAAAATTAGCTGCTGTGCAGATCACCAGGACGTGTTCTATTTCCCTGGAGTCGGCAATATGCTCAAGAATAAAGTTTTCGATGTGTCTCGCGTTAACAAAGTAAAAACTTTCATCCACGCGAACCGCAAGCACCCTGGGTGAGGTTGTCACATCGAAACGATTCACGTTGCGGAAATGCTCGGAGTCGCCAACACGACCAACCACGGCAATGTGAGGCTTGCTGCTTTTCCGGATCAGCAGCAAAAACGATATCGCAATACCCGTTAGCACACCGTTTTCGACGCCAAAGGCGAGCACCGCAAGGAAGGTCGCTGAAAAAGTCACGGCATCGGTCCGGTTGAACTCAAAAATTTTTCGGATCGCTGAAAGATCAATCAGCTGCCAGGCTGAAACAACAATGATGGCAGACAGAACGCCCTTGGGCAGGTCGTGAAAAGCAGAGGCAAACAGCACCAGTGTCACCAGAACCAGCGACGCTGTAACGAGGGAAGCGACCTGTGAGACAGCCCCGGATGAGAAGTTAACGATGGAACGCGCAAAGCTGCCCGCTACCGGGAAACCACCGACAAGAGAAGAGCCAAGATTGGCTGCACCGAGACCCACCAGTTCCTGGTTCGGATTGATTTTGTCGCGAGATTTGCTAGCAATTGCAGTGCCGATACTGGTGGATTCCATGAAAACCACCATGGCAATCAGGAAAGCAGAAGGCAAAAGTTGCAGGATTCGCTCCAGACTCATGAGGACCACACTGACGTGCGGCAGGCTGCCTGGCACATCGCCAACTACTGCAACGCGGCCAGCCATGTCTGACGGCATTAGTCCGATCAGCAGAATGCCCAGAACCACCGCATACATGGGCGCGCTCTTGACGAGACTGTCAGCCATCGATTCGCGCAGACCCAATCGAAGCAGCAGGCCACCCAGCCAGGTACGGCAGAATACAAGCAACGCTACTGCACCCAGCGAAATCATTACCACGGTGAGGTTGTAGCCAGACAGATCGGTGAACAGGTACCGGTAGACACCGAGCATACTGGTGTCGGTAGCCGAAGGCAGTCCAATCATCAGCGGGAACTGGTTGCTGATAATCAGGATGGCCGCTGCGGTGATGAAACCAGTAACCACCGCATGACTCAGGAACGAAATGACTGCACCGAAATTGATCACCCTGAGGCTGATCAGGACAAGTCCTGTCACTACCGACAGCTGCACCACAACTGCCGTATAACCCGTTTCTCCGGGAAGGTGATAGTGGGACGCCGCTTCCAGGGTCATCATCGCAACAATTGCCGTGGGACCCACGGCCAGTGACTTGGATGAGCCAAACGCAGCGTAGCCAACCAGAGACATCAGGCAGGCATAAAGTCCCGCCTCTGCCGGCATCCCTGCAAGGAAAGCATAGGCAATCACCTGGGGTATGGTGATGAAGAGCACAACCAGACCCGCAATCGTGTCAGAACGAAGATCAGCCCCCGAGTAGTGCCTACCCCAGTCCGTGACCGGGAAAATTTCTTTGACCAGTTTATTCATAGAGGGCGTCAGCCAGGTGTTCCGCCATTTCCCGGCAGGCAACTTCATTAGGATGATAACCGTCCTCGGCGAGATGCTCCGCATCAAATTTCAGACCAAGTTCCAGCCAGTAAACGCCGGGAACCAGATCCGCCGCCTGCCTGAGCGACTTGTCCAGCATGGCGGCGCGAACCCCAAGCACCCACCGTAACGGCCGGGGTAATGCCGTAAAAAACTGCATAGGCGGGATTCCGAGGAACACAAGGCGTTCGGCTTTCGAATTCAGCATCGGAATCAGCTGGGTCAGTTGAAGCTGCCAGCGGAGCAAACCCGTCAGCCGCGTAACATCGTTCACGCCGATAGAAACCACGATCAGGTCAAACCTGCCAGGTGGCAGTGATTGTGCCTTTGACAGGAGGTCCGCCAGTGTATCTCCGTTAACACCGATTGCCTGCCATATGAAGCGCTTCTCCAGGGTACGCTCTGCCAAGGCCTGCGCAAGCTGCGCGGTAACTGAATCCTGCATGTCCGGGACACCTGTGCCAGCAATAACTGAATCACCGAGGCCAAGAATACGAAACTCCGGTTCGCCGGAGCCCGCCGAACCTTCCAGTGGAGGCTCCCCATCCGGCAAGCGCAGCGCGGTGCGCCTGACATATAAACCCTGCAATAACAGGAGTGGAAACAGGAAAAGTGACAGCGTCCACAGGAGTGTCAGCGTCAGCATGGACCGGTTTGAAAGATTCATACGCCGATTGTACGCAAACAGCCCGCTTCGGGCCTCCACTTGACGCCACTTGTCAGCCAGAGTGTTTATCCGCCGGCCAAGAAACAGTACTCTTAGCCAAAGACTATCCATATTCAGGACATCGAAATCTTCGCCGAAGTAGACGAGAGTCTGCGCAGCAAGGTCGAGGCCCTGTTCGTTGACGAATCTTTCGATCACGGCGAGAACATCACCGAATACGGCAAGCCCGTTAACGGCCTTTACCTGCTTGAGAAAGGAGAGGTAACAGTTTCGATTCCTGGGTATGAAGGCATACTGGCTACACTGACCGATGGTGCATCGTTTGGGGAGCTGTCACTGTTCAACCCGGAAGACGTGGCTTCCGCAACTGTAACCGTGAGCTCAGATTCAGCCGACCTGCTGTTCTGCCCGCGCGATGCGCTGACACTGGCACTCCAGGTAGACGCAAAGCTGGCCGCTGGTTTTTATCGCGGTAGCACGATTCTGGTAGCAGACCGCCTGAAGAACACCAACCAGAAGATTTCCGGCGAGATATCCAAGTCTATCCAGATGGCAAGAGACCTGATTGAAGATATCTCTTCGGCCGGCGAACTCGGTAGTGCCCAGGCCCAGTTTGAGAACGCCGGTTCTGCCATCGTCACCAGCATGACTAATATCGTCAAACGACTGCTTGTACTGAAAGGAAAAAACCGGGACGTCACACACAAGGAGATTACCCAGATCGCCGATCAGGCAAAGGAAATCTACTACTCTGACTTTGCGGTGTTCGAAAAGGTTAACAAGCAACTCAAGACACTCGGTCAGCACCTGGACAATGTCAACCGGGTGCTCTCCAACCAGGATCTCGTCGAAGTCGACGAGGATATGTCACTGGACGATTTCTGAGTTATCGCTCTGATATAGATGGCCTGAGAGCCATCGCGGTCATCGCGGTGATCCTGTATCACGCAGACCTGTCAATCTTCAGCGGCTGGTTTCCCGGCGGCTTTCTCGGCGTCGACATCTTTTTTGTGATCTCCGGATACCTGATCACCGGCCTGATCCTAAGGGAATCACGGCAGGGAAGATTCAGCTATGCAAACTTTTACCTAAGGCGTGCCCGGAGGCTGCTACCGGCACTGTTCACGGTGGCAACAGTATCACTGGTGGTTGGCTGGTGGCTGATGCTGCCCTCGCAGTTCCGGGAAATGGCCGAAAGTATCCGGGCTGCACTGCTATTCCTGTCGAACATGTTCTTCCTTTTCGAGAACTCCTACACCGCAGAAGTTGCACCACTAAAACCTTTTCTGCACACGTGGAGTCTCTCGGTTGAAGAACAGTTCTATCTGCTCTACCCGGTGGCGCTGATAACACTGTTTCACCAAGTGCGCAGGCACGTTTTCACAGCCCTGGTGATTACTGCAGCAATGTCGCTGGGTCTGTCCACCTACCTGGCCCTGGTCACCAGCGACTATGCGTTCTACCTGTTTCCCACACGAATCTGGGAACTGGTCGCCGGTGCACTCATCGCGGTCCGGGAATTACAAGCAAAAGCACCGGGGAGACAATTTGCTGATGCCTGGGCATCCATAGGATTGGTCCTGATCGCCATTTCAATCACCCTTATCGACGACCGATTTGCGGACCCGTCCCTGCATACAGTCGTACCGGTCATGGGAACAGTCCTGGTCATTCAATACGCACCTGCCTCCAGGGTCGGAAATCTACTGGGTGTGCGATGGTTGGTTACGTGTGGCCTCATGTCTTATTCACTGTACCTTTGGCACCATCCTGCGCTGGCATTTGCGCGCATCGCATGGGTGGGCCAGGTCACAGACCTGGTGCTCGCTATGGCAATATTGATCTCCGTTATCGCAGCCTGGGTGAGCTGGCGATTTATCGAAACACCTTTACGGAATCAGCAACAGGTTCATGACGCAACATTTCTCAAGGGCCTGGTCGGCAGCCTGACCGCCCTGCTCCTGCTCCCCGGTTTTTCAGCAAATGGCACCATTCCCGCGATAATGTCCAAAACTCCGGAAACGGGTGTGGTTGACCTGGAGGGATTTGAACCTGGCGACGAAGCAGACATGATCCTCGTAGGCGACAGCCATGCAGCGCCTTTCGGCAGGAGCCTGCGAGAACAGCTGCAAAACCGCGGGTTACATCTGTGCGCCATGCTGCACGATGGCTGCCCATATATCTATTCTGCGATTCGTGCGAATCGACAGTGCGCCGAGCACAACGCATCAGTCAGGCAAAGGATTCTTGACAGCAACGTGACTGACATTTTTATTGTGTCGCGGTTTACCTCCGCCTTCGAGCGCTCTACTTATACAAACGCCAACGGTGTAACAGAAGTTCCGATCGTCCCCCATCCCGGCTGGCTGGTACGCGCAACAGGGCAACCCATCGAGGATCCGAATATACTGGGTGAGCTTCTCCTGCGGGACCTTTCCGAACTGATGGAGCGTGGTAAACGAATTTACCTTATAGAACCCGTGCCAGAACTCGGTATCCACCCCGTGCTTCACTGGAAACAGAACCGGAACGTTCCCACAGTGAAAGAACCCGTCGACCGCTATCTGCGAAGAAACCAGGTAATTCTCGACGCGCTTGGGCAGGCGAAACAAAACGGAATGCACGTTATCGAAACTCGAACAATCTTCTGCGACGACAGCTTTTGCCACGCCAGGCTCGGCGACTGGCTGTATCGTGACGATAATCACCTGAGTCACTACGCGGCAGCACAGATAGTTGAACGACTTATGCTGCAGATTGACCAGAATCGAGCGCTTCTCATTGACGCTCAAGAGACCACCCCCTAAGATGGACAAGCCTTTGACAAGGTGCCCTGTCACTGCGATCAGCATACAGGGTGAAACGGGAAGCCAGTGCGAGCAATGAGCTCAATTCTGGCGCTGCCCCCGCAACGGTAGACGAGAAAGCTGATTCACTGAAATTCCTCTCGGATTTCAAGCCACTGTATCAACAGGTATGGGAAGGCGAAGCAGTTAAGACACTCGTAAGCCCGGAGACCGGCCCTGTCATCGCACAACATCTACGAACTATTCACTCGGGTGTGAGTGAGGAGGACAATATGCATACCCTTAAGCGATGCGCGCTCATCGCGTTTTATTCCGCCGTTTCCGTCTACAGTCAGGCCAATGAGCCGATCGAATCTATTACCATATCCGCAACCCCTATCGCCATCGATGACGCGGGCAGTTCCATCAGCATCATTACCCGTGAGGACATCCTGAGGCGCAATGCACCCACCGTGCAGGCACTGCTTCGGGAAGTGCCGGGCTTTGCCGTCAGCCAGCAGGGCTCAGAAGGCGCCATCAGCCAGTTGCGAGTAAGAGGTGCAGAAGCAAACCAGGTACTGGTACTCATCAACGGCATTGAAGCCAATGACCCGGCGCAAGGCAGTGAGTTCGACTTCAGTCAGCTCACGACTCACGACATCGAAAGAATCGAGATTGTACGTGGTCCGCAGAGCGCCCTTTGGGGAAGTGATGCCATGGCCGGCGTGATTCATATCATCACGATGCCCGGTGCTGAAGTTTCCGGCTTCGAAATCGGTGCGGAAGCCGGTTCGTTTTCAACCAGCATAGCAACCCTGGATGCCCGACACGCGGGTTCGAAACACCAGGTGAAATTCAGCGCCAACTACCTGGATTCAGATGGCGCCAATATCTCAAGAACAGGCAGCGAAAATGATGGCGTCGAAAACATCACAGCCGGCCTGAGCGGACGCTACCAGGCAACAGACCGCTTTTCCCTTGCTTACACAGCACGATATACAGATCGAAGGGCAGAGTTTGACGGTACCGATTTTTTCACCACCGGGCTACCTACCGATACTGACTATGAAACCGAGTCTCAATATCTCTACACGGGAGTCACCTTGCAGCAGACATTGACTGATCTGTTAGATCACTCCCTCGATCTCAGCCGTGCGGATGCCGACAACAAAACCTACGAGGGTATCCCGCAGAAGAGTGTGACCCGCGCTACACGGGATGCGATCCGCTACCAGTTGAATGTTGTCGGTACCGCAAACCGACTCAGCCTGTTGCTGGAACACGAGACCGAGGACTATGAACAACGCGGTCCCATTGTGTTTGGCGACCCTAACAAGGATCTCGACACAGAGACAGACAGCATCGCCATGGAGTATCGCTACGACCAGGAGCGGTTCAACCTTTCAGTGAGTGTGCGACGGGACCATAACAGCGATTTCGATGATGCAACGTCCTGGCGGTTGACCGGTAACACCCATCTCGCAGGAGCAAATCTATTCGCTTCGGTCGGCGAAAGTATCAAGAACCCGTCTTTCACCGAACGATTTGGATTCTTTAACAACTTCATTGGCAACCCGAAGCTGAAACCGGAGGAATCTCTCCACTGGGAAATCGGTGTCCGGAAAGGCTTTGCTGAAAACCAGGTCAATCTTGCGCTGACCTACTTCGTCGCTGACCTCGAAAACGAAATCAACGGATTTGTGTTTGATCCGGTCACATTCGGTTTCACTTCTGCCAATGTTGATGGTGAATCGGAGCGATCCGGTGTCGAACTGGAACTGGGATACGCTCCCAACAGCCGTTTTGACATGGCTATGGCCTACACCTACCTGGATGCAACACAGGAAGATGCTAGCGGCAACGACGTCACCGAAGTCCGTCGCCCTGAACATGTCGCTTCATTTACGATGAGCTACACCTGGCCCAGTGCCGGCATCAACTTTGTAGCCAGTTATACCGGAGACCAGGAAGACGACTACTTCCCGCCTTATCCTCCCTACCAGGAACGCGTTGAACTCAGTGCCTACAGGCTCGTGAGCCTGAGCGGTTACTACAATCTGAATGACTCGGTGACCCTGACAGCACGTATGGAGAACATGACCGACGAAGACTATGAGCAGGTCTACGGTTACGAGTCACCCGGCTTCGGCGGCTACCTTGGCTTGAGGATTTCCATGTAATATCGGGCGCATGCCCACAAAAGAAACTGCCAGAGTCGAACGAATAGTCACCCTGTTGCCCAGCGCCACAGAGATCATCTGTGAACTGGGCCTCAGGGACCGGCTGGTTGGTGTTACCCATGAGTGCGACTTTCCAGCAGGTGTTGAGACGCTGCCGCACGTTACCAGCAGCATTATCGATCACCATTCGACGAGCCTTGAAATCGACATGGCTGTTCGGGAACACCTGGAAAGCAGCACCGCCCTGTACCACCTCGATGAAAAACTTCTGCAGGAGCTGGCACCTGACCTGATTGTGACACAGGCGTTGTGCGAGGTTTGCGCGGTTTCAGAGGACGAGGTACAAAGCATCATGAAACGCCTGCCTGGTACTCCCCGGCTTGCCAACCTGGAACCCATGACCCTTTACGAGGTATTTGACACCATTACGCTCGTCGGCGAGATCACCGGAATCCAGGAGCACGCTGCGAAATACCGGGCAAGCCTGGAGCAACGTGTTGAAGCAGTGCGAATTCAAACGGATGCCATCCCTGTGAGCGAGCGACCCACGGTCGGTTTCCTCGAATGGATAGACCCGCTGTTTAATGCAGGCCACTGGACACCTGAAATTATCGAATACGCCGGAGGTGTTGACGCATTCGGCAACAAGCATCAACCCTCACAGAGCATTTCAGACGATACGCTGGTATCTTCCAACCCTGACGTTTTGATTGTCGCCCTGTGCGGCTTTGATGAAGCCAGGGCGGCGTCAGACCTGGAATTGCTGAAGAAAAGAATCGACTGGAACGCGCTAAAGGCTGTGGAGGACGATCGAGTCTACATACTGGACGGAAACGCCTACTTCAGCAGGCCAGGACCGCGCCTGGTGGACAGCCTGGAGATACTTGCTGAACTGATTAATCAGATCACTTAAAAAAATAACTGGCTGACAGTAACAGTCAGATAGTGTTTCTCCTGATATTCGAGAACATAAAGAAGCCTACGCGACCATCGCCCGGTACCGGGATACCTATGAGGGGTCAGATGCCCGGCGATTCATTCGCTCAGTACCCCAGTAGACCAACGCACCCGCGACAACAATCAGCAATCCAGCAACCCCCTCTTCCGGCTTGTTCAGCAGGATATACACCAGCGTCCAGGCCATAAGCCCGAGGAACACAAGAGGCGTGACCGGGTAGCCCCAGGTACGGTAACCCGGGGACTCAGAGTCCCGGGCACGAAGTAGAAACACGCCAGCAACTGCGAAGAAGGTATTTAGTCCCATGACGAATCCGGAGAAGACCAGTACTGACTCAAACGTCGAGGTCAGGATAAAGAACATCGTCACCGCAGACTGAACCATGATAGCAATCATCGGGATACCGTCGGCGTTTCGGACAGACAACAGTCGAAAAAGACGAAAATCTTCGCCTATAACCTGAAGTACCCTTGGACCAGCAATAATCATCGCGCTGACTGTTGAAATCAAAAGCGTCGCCAGAACCAGCCCCATGATCATCCCACCGGTCTCTCCGAATGCATGCTGGGCGACAATAACGCCAATCTCGATTTTGCCTTCCATGTCACTCATTGGGGCTGCATAGAGGAAGATGTAATTGAGCATCAGGTAGAGAACAAGCACGACCAGCGTGCCGCTGAACAGCACAAACGGAATACTTTTTTCCGGCTGCTCTACCTCGTTGATGATATAGGTCGCTGCATTCCAACCGGTGAAGGCGTAGTTCACATAAATCAGGGACACGGCAAACGCGCTGCTGGTCAGCAGCACACTGTCACCCGCAGCAGGCAGGAGGCGGACGGGCTGCGGATTATCCACCGCAAGCCCAACCAGCAGGACAAACAGCAGGACGAGCAATACTTTAATAATCGTGAAAATTGTCTGCACGCCGCCGCTCGCCGCGTGTGAGAATGCATGGGCGGCGGTCAGCGCGATCACCAGCAGCGATGCCATCAGGGTCGCCGAAACATTACCAAGGCTCGCTTCCAGGTAAGCGCCGAAGGTCATGGCGGCAAGCGCAGTTGGTGCTGCGAAGCCGACGGTCGCCGAGATCCAGCCAGAGATGAAGCCCGCGGCCGGGTGATAAATTTCCTTGAGGAAATTGTACTCACCGCCACTCCTCGGCAGATGGGAACCTAACTCGGCATAGGTCAGCGCTCCACACAGGGCAGTCACACCGCCCACCAACCAGAGCATCATCAGGACAAACGTGGACTGAATATCCACAAGTTGAAAACCCAGACTGGTGAACACACCGGTACCGATCATGTTGGCTACCACAATGGCAACGGCCGTATTGGCGCTGAACTTTTTCGACGACATAGGGATAGTTCTTAGAGAATAGGGGACTCTACACCAACTCTTCGCCTACTTGCAGGGGTCTGCGGCGCTTTCTATAGTGGCAGCTCGTTGTTTAAGGAAGTACCCGGGATGTCCCAGCCAAAACTCATCAGTGATCCTGAGCAGATAACCAGTGATTGGCTTTCAGAGATATTGAATGCCAACAATATCGAAGGCACGGTTAAAAGCTTCACTGCTGAATCGATCGGGACCGGCCAGGTTGGCGAAAACGTCAGGTTTACACTTGAAAGCACGGGCGATCTGCCCGCAACTGTCGTGGGCAAATTCCCCTCACAGGATCCGGTCAGCCGTGCCACGGGCATAAGTCTCCAGAACTACGAAAAAGAGGTTCACTTCTACAAGCACTACCAGAATCGGGTCAACATACAGACACCAAAAGTCCTTTTCACGGATATTGATGATGAGACCCACGAATTCATTATCCTTATGGAGGACCTGGCTCCAGGTGTCCAGGGTGACCAGCTGGCCGGATGTGATGCTGCGGACGGGGAACTCGCGATGGTGCAACTGGCTCACCTGCACGGCCCCCTGTGGGGCGACGACTCTATTGTTGATGGTCATATCATCAAAGAGACTTCCGACGCGCCGGATGTGACGGGCGAACTCTACAATTCACTGATGCCGGGTTTCCTGGAGCGCTACCAGGGTCGACTCAACGACCAGGAAATCGACATGGTGAAACTGGTTGGCGAAAGCATGTCAGGTTACCGTGCTAATTTTGAGGGTGCCCGCACCCTGATTCACGTCGACTACCGCCTGGATAACATGATGTTTGGTGGCCCCTACCCGCTTGCGGTGGTCGACTGGCAGTCCTACACCTATGGTTGCGGCCTGAATGATGCCAGCTACTTTATGGGAACTTCCATAAGACCCGATGAAAGGGCAGCACAGGACGAACTGCTACTGCGTAGATACTACGAAACCCTGCAAACTTATGACGTAAACCTGAGCTGGGAAGACTGCTGGTATTACTACCGCTTTTTTGCGCCCGCCGGACTGATTATGGCCGTGATTGCTTCAATGATCGTCGGTGAGACAGAACGCGGCAACGACATGTTTATGGTTATGGCCAGGGGAAGTGCCCGCATGTCACAGGATCTCGATGCCATCGGCGCGATCCGGGGAAGCTGACAGCTAGTAGATAGCCGCCATGTAACCGAAATATCCGGCGAGGAAGACGCCACCCCACACCCGGCCAATCGTTCCCTTGACCAGGACAAAAATCCACAGCAGCACGGCCGCTGCGAACATTACCCAGACATCAAATCGAAGGAACTGCGGGTCAACCGGAATATCCGTCAGTAACGCGGTAATACCGAGAATCGCAAGGATGTTAAAGAGGTTACTGCCAACAACGTTGCCGATGGCTACATCAGAGCTCTTGTGCAGCGCCGCAATTACCGTCGTACTGAGTTCCGGCAACGAGGTACCAAGGGCGATGAGGCTGAGACCAATAACCGCTTCCGATACACCCCAGGACGTCGCGAGTCCAACACCTCCCTCCACGACCAGGTCAGCACCCAGGGGCAGGGAGACAACGCCAAGAACAATAAACAGCGTGATTGTACTGGGGTAGGTTGGCAACCCCAGGCCGCGGTCCATTTCTTCCTCTGCATCATCAAGTGGAATAATTGCTGTACCTCGGGTCGCCATGATCAGGAAACACACCAGGATGACTACGAGCAGCACACCTTCCCAGAAGTTGATGGGCTCAAACGCACACATCACGATACACATCAGC
The DNA here is from genome assembly GCA_016779585.1 of Pseudomonadales bacterium. GTDB lineage: Bacteria > Pseudomonadota > Gammaproteobacteria > Pseudomonadales > Azotimanducaceae > UBA9659. The sequence goes on along the minus strand of JADHNI010000032.1, from coordinate 13,993 downwards.
GATACTGCAATCATGAGGCTTGTCTGCCGTGACAAACCCTCCTGGGCACAACTGATGGGGTAGATCATCGCCGGTATGCCGATAACCAGCAACACATTGGCAATATTACTGCCAACGACGTTACCGATGGCAATACCGGGGTAACCCGACAGTGAGGAGAAGGTCGACACCATCAGCTCCGGTGCAGAAGTACCCATGGCGACAACCGTCATACCAACCACTACCGGGGGAATATTGCTTTCCTTGGAGAGACCCAGGGCACCACGAACCAGGAGTTCGCCGCCCATCAGCAGGTAAACGAAGCCTCCAAACAGCTTCAGGAAATCAATAAATTCAGGCATCTTTTTCCTGCTGTTCCTCTAAATGGTCCAGCAACACATTCAGGGATTCAGCCAGGTAGGCGATTTCGTCATCACCTTTAACTTCAGCACGCAGACCCGCTTCACCATGTCGCATTCGCTCAACGACGACAGCCAGTTCCTGAATGGGGCTGGCGAGGTAGAAGCCCAGCAGCGCGCCGCCGATAATAGCGAATGCTGACAGAGCAACCGCAATATCAAAGAGGGCTTCCTGCAGGACATCTGCGCGTTTTCCTTCTTCATCCACATCGACTTTCACCACCAGGCCCCAGCCCAGTTCGTCGATGTAGCGAGTGGCGAGCCATACCCACTCGCCACGGTAATCTTTATGCGCCTCTGCCGGCACATTATCAGCGGGCGTAAACACCTTACTCATGTCTCCGGTTGCAGAGGCTTCCACCTGCTCGCCAGAGAATCCTTCCACCTGGTGTCGAAGGGGGTTCAACGTCACCAGCTTGTCGCCGACTTTTTTGACGACAAAAGCCTCACCGGTATCGCCAAGACCGGTGTAATCCCCGGTAACATCAATAATGTCCCGGGCATCGATAATCAGTTCAATACCACCAATCAGTGAACCATCGAGCCGCACGCCCGTGTTCAGGACCACCCTTGGTCCATCATCCTGAAGGAAAGTACCAACGTAGGTGATGTCATCCCCAATGGGAACATCCGAGTAGGCAATCGGGCTGCGACCGAAGGAGGCAATTTCCTGCCCGTCAATGTCGAACACGATAATCTTGTCGATCTCCGTGACAGCAACGGTAATCCCTTCGATGATGCGCTGAATGTTGCGCTGTGCATCCAGGTTTTCTGAATCAACATATTCACGAATTGAGTAACGAAGCTGGGTTCGGTCGCGCACAAGGCGGAGATTGTCTTCCCAGCTGTCATAAACCTTGATGAGGTCACGTTTCTTGCTTTCAGCCAGGGCATCCAGCTGGCGAAGCGATATTTCCTCGAGCAGATTTGCAGACGTGTAATACGCAAAAGTACCCAGGAGCATCATGCTGAGCAGGGAAACGAAGACAAGAGCCAGTGACAGGCGCGTTCGGATATCCACTAAATCTAAATACCGCTAAAAAACCAAGGGGGCGCGAACGCGCAAGTCTAACGCAGCAACCTTTTCAAAAACAGCGAAAAAGGGGGGAAGCCTGCAGTGCACAATGGTTTCGTCAGGTTACCTGCACAACGTTGATCAGGTTGGATGCAACCGATTTACGGCCAAGGGTCCTGAGTAAACGAACGGCAATGACCGAGACCACGGCACACCCGAACAGCCAGATAGACGAGCTCCCCGGATGGTCCATAAACGTGCCTATCTGGTATAGACAACTGGCTGTGATGTAAGCGAGGCCAGTGGTCCAGGTAAACGTCAGGAGCATCCAGCGCCACCCTGATTCCTTGGCGATAGCACCGAGTACCGCCACACAGGGCGCGTACAGAAGGATAAACACCAGGTAACAGAAAGCGGCAAACTGCGAGCCGAACAACCATGCCATGTTGGACAGCGTGTGCGTTGTCACCCCCTGGTTTTCCGCGGCAATAAAAATATCAGCATTTGTTTCTATGCTAATGCCAAGAGGATCAGCCAGGCTCCCCAGCAGATCGACGCTGTTGTCCCGGATACTCACCAGGGCCTCGGATGTCGCTGCCGCAAGATCAGGAAAACCGGAATCTTCCGGCTCGCTGTCGTCGGTATATAGGGCATCAAGCGTACCAACCACCGCCTCCTTGGCAAACAAGCCAGTAAACAGACCTACGGTTGCTGGCCAGTTCTCTTCCTTAACACCAATCGGTGCGAACGCTGGTGTCAGGGTTTTGCCAACGGCAGCAAGTACAGACTGCTCGGTATCTTCATTGCCAAAGGACCCGTCAGTACCGAACGAATTAAGGAAACTAAGCGCTATCACCACCAGCACAATGGTGCGACCTGCACGGACGACAAATCCGCGCAGGCGGAACCAGGTGGTAATCAGAATGTTGCGAAGTACCGGCAAATGGTAGGCCGGCATTTCCTGGAATGACGGCGTCACTTCCTCATCGAAAATCTGCCGCCTGAACAGCCAGCCCGTGAGTACCGCCATGACGATGCCGAGCAGGTAAAGACCAAAGACAACGTTCTGACCATTAACCGGGAAAAAAGCAGCCGCAAACAGCGCATAAACCGTCAACCTGGCACCACAGGACATGAATGGCGCCATGGCAATGGTCAGCAATCGATCGCTTTCCCGGCCCATCGAGCGAGTGGCCATCACCGCCGGCACATTACAGCCAAAACCAACGATCAGGGGCACAAAGGCTGTTCCCGGCAAGCCAATGCGGGCCATCAGCCGATCAACCACAAAAGCAGCACGAGCCATGTATCCGGAAGCCTCAAGCACAGACAGGCACAGGAACAGTGCACCAATCACTGGGATAAAAGTGGCAACCAGCTGGACACCTCCTCCGAGGCCATCTGCCAGCAGAACCACAAACCAGTCCGGGGCGTTAATGCCGTCCAACAGATGCCGAGGCAGTTCAACAGCGAAAGCACCGAACAGGATGTCGAAGAAATCGATGAACACCGCACCGGCGTTTACGGCAATCGTGAACATGAGATACATCATGGCAAGGAAGATCGGAATCCCGAGCCAACGGTTCAACACGAATCGATCAATCTGCTCGGTAATCGTGCTCTCAACCGGAACCATCTGCACGACGCCACCAGCGATCTCTTCAGCACGATGATATCGACGTACAATCCTGTCGCCCACAAAATCATTATCGTTGGGCATCGCCGGCGCTGAAACGGCTTTCACCTGAAACAACTGTTCAAGGAGCCCGTTCAGCCCCTCTTTTTTCGACGCGATGATCGGACAGGTCGGCACACCAAGTTCACGGGCCATGGCTTCAACTTCAACACGCACACCCTGTTGCTCAGCCACGTCCAGCATGTTGACCGCAACCACCATGGGGTAGCCAAGTTCCAGCAGCTGCTGGGTCAGGACCAGGTTTCGCTGCAGGTTTCCGGCGTCCAGTATATTAATGATGACGTCGAACTCGCCGCCATCCAGGAACTCGCGGGCAATTTTTTCATCCAGGCCGAGGTATTCCTGTTCCAGGGAATAGATACCCGGAAGGTCGATGATTTCGCAATCGTGCGATTCGTAGTGGAACCGACCTGTCTTCCTCTCAACGGTAACTCCCGGCCAGTTACCTACCTTCTGGTGGGAACCGGTCAGGGCATTAAACAGCGTGGTCTTGCCACAGTTGGGATTGCCGATCAGGGCAATTCGAAAAGTTGCCAATGGTTGCCTCAGTCTTCTTCGACCTGGACGAGATTCGCTTCTTTCTTGCGAATGCTGATCAGGGTGTGCCCGACCCTTACCTGAAGAGGGTCACCGAGGGGCGCAACATGCAGGACATCCACCATCGCCCCGGGGAACAGGCCAAGGGCATACAGGCGAGACTGGAAATCTCGATTCTCTTCTGCTGCGCCAATAACGCGGCAGCGACCGGAGGGCGCTACATCGGCAAGAGTCATAGGGGGTCTGCGTCAGATAAAGATGAGAATTATTATCATTTGCGAGCCGAATGTAAAGAAATCAGAGCTCTGAGCAGATATGTCCACCATCCACCACAATTGTAGAACCGGTCATATATGCGGAAGCGTCAGACGCCAGCAGCAGAAGCGGTCCGTTCAGGTCCTCAAACTCACCATAACGCCGCATCGGGATACCTTTGACAAAGCTTTCCGAACGCTCACTCTCCAGCAGGACCCGACTGACATCGGTCAATATGTACCCGGGTGCAAGAGCATTCACGCGGATGCCATAGCGGGCACCCTCCAGCGCCATGATTTCTGTCGCCTTCACCAGCGCCGCTTTCGATACGGCGTAGGGAAACTGCCCCTTGATAGTGCGATACGCTGTAATCGACGCGATATTGATAATGTTGCCACTGCCCTGCCCGTTCCGGGTTACCGCCTCGGTGTACATTTTGGAAAGGCGCCAGACGGATTTCAGGTTGGTGTCAAAGACATAATCCCAGTCGTCTTCATCGATCATGGTATACGTCTTTGCACCGGCTTCAACTCCGGCGTTGTTGATCAGGACATCTACTGGACCATATGTTTCCTCTGCCTGCTGCAGGAAATCTGCACAGGATCCCGGTTCACGCACATCAAGTGCAACGCCGGTTGCCTTGCCGCCACTGTCGTTGATCTCGCTGACACGATCCTGGATCTTCTCGGTGCGCCGGGCACCTAAAACGACGCTGGCCCCCGCGCCTGCCAGAACTCCGGCAAAGTGGTGACCGAACCCAGAGGAAGCACCGGTCACAGCTATGTTTTTACCTTCAAGGGAAAAGAGATCCACGACACACCTTTTAATGTTTCCAATCGATTCGCTATAGGAGCAAATGCCCGCCAGCATTTCAAGACGGACCAAAAAGTGGTCAAATTTGCAGCGGACATACCTGCCGTATCCACATATTTCCCGGGAAAGCCCGCTAAACCCGGGATGGCACCTATATTGCTACCCCTTGGGGGTGGCCAAATGAAAGAGTCTCTATGAGCAGCACAATTTTTCTCGATCATGACCCTGAACGCATCGCTGAACTGCAGCGGATGAAACAGCTGGCGACCGGTCTCCTGCTGCTGGTTGCATTTATCTATACGGGGTCTGCTTACCTGGAACACCAGTACTACTGGGTCAGTTATGTTAACGCCGCCTCGGAGGCCGCCATGGTTGGCGCTATTGCTGACTGGTTTGCCGTCACCGCCCTGTTCCGTCACCCGGCAGGGCTAAAAATCCCGCACACCGCCATTATCCCAAACCGCAAGAATGATATCGCTGAGCAGTTCGGCGCATTTGTGCAGGCCAATTTTCTGTCTGATGAAGTCATTACCAAAAAAATACGCTCCATGAATCTCAGCCGCCGGGTCGCTGGCTGGCTCGTCGAGGAAGGTAACGCAAGCGCCGTCGCTGAACAGGTGACCGCAGGACTCGCTGGGGTGGTAAAGGTAATCAACGACGACGACATCCAGGCGATGATCGAAAAGAAGGTTGAAGACAAAATTCGCAGCACCTCGTTCGCGCCTATGATCGGTGAACTGATGTCGTTCATCACTTCGGGCCGGCGACAACAGGACCTGTTTGATGGAGCGGTGAACATGGGCCTTTACCTCCTGGAAGACAGTGACCGGGACATCCGCGACAAGGTTCAGGAGGAAACCCCCTGGTGGTTCCCGTCATCTGTCGACAAAGCTATTTACCAGAGAATCGTGCGTTCCGTTTCCAAGATGCTCTATGAAATGCAGGTCGACATTTACCATCCCCTGCGCGTTCGCCTCGTCAACATGATTAACGAATTCATGGACGACCTGAAACATTCAGAAGACATCCGCGACAAGGAAATCGCCATCAAGGAAGAACTGCTGGAAGCCCCTGCTGTCATCGAGTTCACCGGTACGCTCTGGCAAGATATCAAGGACGTCCTTATCAGGTAGAGTGAACACCCGGATGCAGAATTGAAGAAAGCCATCGAGGACTCCGTCATCCGTTTTGGTGAGTCCATACTGGAAGACGACACCCTGGCTGAGAAAATCGATGGCTGGGCAGAAGACTCTGCCCGATACCTCATTGACACTTACGGCCACGAAATCGCCAGCCTGGTTTCTGACACCATCGAGGGCTGGGACCCGGAGGCTACCTCGCTGCGGATCGAGGAACAGATTGGCAAGGACCTGCAGTTTATTCGCATCAACGGCACAGTCGTGGGTGGCCTCGTCGGCCTCAGCCTGCATAGCGTTCGTGAACTGATCGAACGCTTTTCTGGTAGCATCGGTTAAGGACATGGGTCTGGGGACTGATCAGCTTGACGTCTGCGGCCATTGACTGCCCTGACAAAAGAAGCTCTTGAGGGGGCTCTGAACCAGGCCCGCGATGCACTCAATAACTTCACCAGCGTTTGCGCCTGGTGTAACAGTATCCAGGATGACGATGGAACCTGGCAGACCGTACAGGACTACATAGAAAGAAAAGAATCAGCAAGAATCAGTCATTCCATTTATCCCAACTGCCAGGTCAAGGAGTTATCTCCCAGTGACGAACAAACCTGACCAACCCAGGACGAACGTCGGCGGCGGCATGAAAAAAGTCATGTACACCCTCGACAAGGTTCGCGAGATGGGCGTTGGTCGTGCCACCAAGGCGCTGGTATCAAAAAACACCTGCAAGGCCTGCGGTCTTGGCATGGGCGGCCAGCTTGGCGGCATGACCAACGAGGCGGGTGAGTTTCCTGCCGTATGCAACAAAAGCGTGCAGGCACAGTCATCGGATACGCAGCCTGAAATACCGCGAGAGATATTCGGTCACTGCCTCGACGAACTTAAGGAATTGAGCGAACGGGAAATGAATTCCCTCGGCCGCCTGAACACCCCTTTGTACAAGGCACCGGATGCTGACCGGTACCAGCCCATTGAATGGGACGAGGCGCTGGAAATAATTATCGAGCGCTTCCGGGCCGCCGCGCCTGAGCGCACTTTCTTCTACAGCTCGGGAAGATCATCCAATGAGGCCGGCTTCCTGTTGCAGTTATTCGCGCGGTTGTTCGGCACCAACAACGTCAATAACTGTTCCTATTACTGCCACCAGGCTACCGGCGTGGCACTGGGAGGCACCATAGGTACCGGAACCGCAACGGTGGAACTCGAGGATCTGCCAGGGTGCGACCTTTTCTTCCTGATCGGTGCCAACCCGGCATCCAACCATCCGCGACTGCTGCACCAGCTCAAAACCATTCGTGATCGCGGCGGCAAGGTTATTGTCATCAACCCGGCGAAGGAGCCGGGACTGGTGAAGTTCGCGGTGCCCAAAAGCCCGGCTTCCCTGATCGCCGGCGGCACCGAAATCGCCAGCGAGTTCCTGCAACCAAACATCGGCACGGACTACCTTTTACTGCAGGGCATCGCCAGGGCTGTCCTGGAAAAACACGGCGAAGATGAATCCTTTATCCAGCAGCACCTGGAAGGTTTTAGTGAATATCGCGACACCATCCAGGCCCTCGACTGGGACGAGATAGCCGCTTGTGGCGTCAGCAGGCAGGAAATCGAAAAGGTTGCTGAACTCTATATCAGCGCCGAGCGCACCATCTTTGCATGGGGTATGGGTGTTACACACCATGTGCACGGTGTTGAGAACGTGGAGCAGATTGCCAACCTCGCCCTGCTTCGCGGCATGGTCGGCAAGCCGCACTCAGGTCTGTTGCCGCTTCGCGGACACAGCAACGTCCAGGGAATCGGCACCATCGGTGTGAAGCCGGTGCTGGCTGAGGAAGTCATGGCAAAGATGAGCGAGACCTTCGGTGTGACACTACCCGAGACACCCGGCCTCGATACCATGGCGTCCATGCGGGCCGCACACGCTGGCCAGATTGATCTAGCGCTGATCATGGGAGGTAACCTATACGCCAGCAATCCCGATGCGTCATGGGCTGCCGAAGCACTGGGCCGCATCAAGACCAGGGTGTTCCTGACGACAACGTTGAACCGCGGACACGTTTATGGCTGCGAGGATGGTGAAAGCCTGGTATTGCCGGTTACTGCGCGCGACGAGGAGTGGCAGCCCACAACGCAGGAGTCCATGTTCAATTTCGTGCGTCTGTCCGACGGCGGAATTTATCGCCTCGGCAATGTAAAACCGGAATCCTGGATCATCTGTCAGATCGCCAGCGGTGTGCTGGATGACTGCCCCGTGGACTTCAATGCCTTTGAGTCCCACCAGTATGTGCGAGAAGCCATTGCCACCATCCTGCCTGAACTGGAGGATTTAAAGGATATCGAGGTCGCCAGGAAAGAGTTCCATATCAGGCGGCGCGTCCTGCACAAGCCCGAGTTCAATACGGCAACGGGCAAAGCCCGTTTTGCCCCGGCCTGCACCCGAACCAGTGATCGGTCGGAATTTATGCTGAGCACCGTGCGCAGCGAGGGCCAGTTCAACTCTATTGTTTACGAGGATGAAGATGTCTATCGCGGCACCAGCAATCGCTGGGTTGTCATGATGTCACCCGTCGATATGCAGCGACTCGGACTGAAAGCTGGTAACAGGGTGACGCTGAAGTCAGAGGTCGGCGAGATGCCGTTGCTTGAAGTGGTTCCGTTCGATATCCAGGAGGGTAATCTCATGTGCTACTACCCTGAAGCCAACATCATTACCTCAACCCTGGTGGATCCACGCAGCAGGACGCCGTCGTTTAAGGCAACGCCCGTGGAGGTCGTCCTGTGATCCTGGAAGTTGCTTTTCTCACACGAACTATAGGGTCCGCACAAACCAGCTGGTGGTCTCTGACATGACGCGAGCAGGATAGTTCGGCTTCGGCTCTTCCAGCACATTGAAGATATGGTCAGCGCCTCCGATCAGCAGGAACGATTTATCCTGCGACGGTGAAAGGTTCAGCCAGTCAGGATCAAACCTTGGCAGGAAATCCCTGTCACCGCGGATCGCCAGCAAGGAGCCGTCGAACTGTTTCAGGTGTCGCGCCGTGTTCACACCCACGAAACCAGTGACAAATTCACGGGTCAGGGTGATCTCAGTCCAATCCTGGTAGGTTGCGCGACCGTTTTTTAATGCCTCGCGAACGGCATTGTCGTAAGTCTCATTACCCGAGATCCGCATTTCCTGCGCTGCGGACCACAGCACAACGGAAGCAAACGCATCTGGCTGCCTGCCAATCAGGCCCATGGTGGTCAGTCCACCCAGGCTGAAACCGACCACACCGAGCTTAGCCACCGGGTAGCGATTTTTCACGAACTCCAGCGCCGCTTCCGCCTCACCTACCCTGGAATCATAGGTAGAGGAGGCGACGTAACCGTTACGCTCACCTTCCCCGGAGAAATTGATCCTGAGGCTCGCAATACCATTTTCAGCCAGTCTCCCGGCAAGATCCGCGTAAAGGTTGCCAACCTCGTCCATGTGTCCCTGGAAACCATGAAACAGGAGAACAACTTTGCGCGGCACGTCTCGCGTCCTGGGCAGAGAAAGCTTGCCTTCAATGACCTTCCCGTCAAACCCACCGTCAATGGTGACAGCCGTTTCAGCCGCCTGGGCTGCGAAACCGATGACCAGCAGACACACTAAAAGTAAGTTACGCATTTTCCACCTTATGCATGGTGCACTTTACACATGGTCACTTTACACATACTTAAGGGCCCTCTTGAAGCCAGAGTACTTGGGTTGGTCAATGGCAATCTGGTCAACAACTGTCTGCCTCAGGTGATTCTGCAAAGCCTCATTATCGAGGGAAATCTGCTTGTCACGCAGCTCAGTAACCAGTTGCCAGCGCAGCGACATCAGGTCTTCCTCACTCTGGAAAAGTACCTGCAAACGGTCCAGCTCCCAGGCCTGGTGAGTGGGACCGAGAGACAGCTCCCGCAAGACAATATCAAGAGAATTGGACGCCACACGGGAGAGGAAGTTCGCCCTGCCCTCTGTAGCGGCCATGACATCTTCACGAAGAAAATCACGGACACTGGTCAGGAGTTCTTCCGTGGTTGGGATATCCAGGGAAGTAAAAGGTGCTATCGGCTCAACCAGCTCCACAGGACCCGGTATCAGCAGGTTCACGCAGTCCACCTGGCACTCTGAGCTGCGTCGGCCAATCGCCGGACGTTCAACTGTCTTATCAGGCCCGGTTCGATAATGCTCGGCCATACCCAGGCAGCCAACCGACCACCAGAAGGAACCAAACACTTCCCAGAACTTCACATGATCAGGGTCGACTTTTTTGCCGCTGACTTCTTCGTAACCCCGGAACAGGTCATCGTAGTCACCAAAACCACCCACGGGAGCGTCGGCTCCAAAGCGCCACGAGTTGGTACAGATCCAGCCCAGGTCGCGCATCGGATCGCCGATATGGGCGACCTCCCAGTCCAGCACCGCAACAATGCCCTCTGGCGATAGCATGAAGTTGCCGTTACGAAAATCATTGTGTACCAGTGCAGTTTCGTAATTTTCCGGCACATGCTCCATCAACCAGCGGGCAGTGTAATCAATCATCGGCTGCGGTGTTTCCAGCAGGCGATATCGCTCCCAGGTCTGCTCAACAAATTCGGCTGGAGGTATCTCCCAGAGTTTCTGGCGCAGGCCTGTCCCGTCAAGGTCAATGGAATGGATCTGTGCGAGTACCTTGCCACACTCATAAGCGAGCCTTGGACGGATGCCCTCAAACTCGGGACTGCGCACAATACGTGCACCCAGGGCCTCGCCTTCCAGCCACTCCATGATAAAACCGTCACCCAGGTCATCATCCCGGGTCAGCACATAAAATACTTCAGGTTCAGGAACACCAACCGCGCGAGCACTCTGCATTAGCAGGGCTTCCACATCCAGGCCGGGATGCTGGGGTGTTACCTCAACATGTTCACCACCCGGTGCCCGGCGCATGGCGAGAGTGCGTTCGCCGGAAGCGGTTTTCACCACCAGCCGATAGGTCTCCTGGCTGGCGCCGCCACTCAGGCGGTCAGCCGATACCAGTCCTTCGCACTCAGGGATATGAGCGCGAACGACGGCATCCAGCTTTTCCTCAAACCTATCTTCCTGTGACACTCTTTACGCCCTTCGGCGCCTGCTGACTCATGTAGCCAAACATGTAACCAGCAACCCGACGCATTTGGATTTCCTCAGCACCTTCGGTGATTCTGTAGCGACGGTGATGACGATAGATGTGCTCAAATGGTTTGTGTCTCGAATAACCAAGACCTCCGTGCACCTGCATGGCCCTGTCAGCCGCTTCACAACAGAAACGGTTCGACCAGTAGTTACACATGCTCACCTTGTCCGAGACCGCAAACGCACCGTACTTGTCCATCTGCCAGGCAGTTTTCTGAATGAGGGCACGCAGCATTTCTGCCTGCGTCTGTAATTCAACCAGTGGGAACTGGATACCCTGGTTGGTGGAAAGAGGCTTGCCAAATGGCTTTCGTTCACCGGCATACTTCACTGACTCATTGATGCAGAACTGACCTGCACCCAGGCTGGAAGCAGCCTGCCTGATGCGGTTTTCATTGAAGAAGTGCTGCACGATCTGCAGGCCATGGCCTTCCTCACCAAAAATCGCCGAGTCATCCACGTAGACATTCTTGAAAGAAACCGTGCCGTGGTCGGTGGGCATATTGAACGTCCAGAGGAACTCTTCGATCTTCACGCCGTCCCCATCAAGTGGTGTCAGGAAGGCAGTAATACCGTCTCCGTCACCGGCCTTGCCGGAAGTCCGCGCCATCACCATGTCGTACTGTGCTTTGTGGATGCCCGTGTTCCAGGTCTTGGCGCCATTAATGCGCCAGCCATCGCCATCACGCTCTGCTTTAGTTTCCATGTGCGTTGCATCACTGCCGTGATCCGGTTCAGTGATACCGAAGGCGAAGCCCCGCTTCCCTTCCAGCATCAATGGCAGCCACTCTTCTTTCTGGGCATCGGTACCATATTCCGCCATCAGCAGTACGCCGACATTGTTACCCACGATGGAATGCTCATTCTGCAGGTCGTTATGAAGACCAAGGCCTTTTACCGCCAGGTGCTCACGAATCACAGCCATTGCCAGGTTGCCGCCGTTCTTGCCACCCAGTTCTTCCGGCATGGCAAAACGATAGTGACCGGCTTTGTCAGCCCGGGTCCGGGCCTCAAACAGCAGCGCTTCCCATTCCTCGTTGGGCAGTCCGCCACGATCCCAGTCTGTTCTCGCGTCTTCACGGCGATGATCAAAAAAGCGGATATTGTCGTTTTCGTTTTCCAGCGGCTTGATTTCTTTCTCGATAAAATCATCAAGTTCTTTCAGGTAATCCGCCAGATCCTGCGGGATATCAAAATCCATGGTGTTCCCTCCTGTTAATTTTGTTGAAACTCTATCAAATCCACGCGATATCAGGCGGGTACGCCATCATTCAAATACTGCGTGAATGGGTCTGTATCAGCGTCACGATGCCAGGTGTATTCAGCACCGATCGCAATTTTTTCTGCCACTTCATCACCAAAGAGACGCGCAATAATAGCAAGCGCCATATCAATGCCGGCCGACACACCGCTGGACGTCACAACTTCCCCATCATCCACCCAACGGGCCTTCTCCTGCCAGTCAACCTTGTCAGACTGCATGGCAGCGAGATTAAAAAACATTTTGTTCGAGGTTGCCTTTTTGCCATCAAGGAGACCTGCTTTTGCCAGGAGCGCTGAACCGGAACAGACAGAAGAAGTGATCCGGGCGCTCGCAGCTCGCTCCCTGAGGAAACCAAGCATTTTCTCGTTTTCCAGTTCAGGAAAGGTACCAACACCGCCAGGCAGGAGAATCAGGTCCAGGTGCGGTGCATCGTCATAACCATAGTCAGCAATAAATGTCGGCATGGCGTTCCCTGTCATGGAACCCGCTTTCACCGGACCCGCCTTCTCGGCCACCATCACGACCTGGAGGAGTTCCGGGGGCAGAGCAGTGAACATTTCCAGCGGACCAAACATATCGAGGAGCTCAAAACCCTCGTAAAGAACAGCGCCAAGCGTTAAAGGCTTATCAGACACGATACTCCCTCGCACAAGAACCAGACGTCAAAATAGCACATTACATCAGACGGGTGGCGTGCCCGTGCGGCCTTTCAGTATCCACTCAATCAGGGGCAGGTGTTCGCGCCCGTTAAACACTTCTTCCTCCAGAATGAACGCCGGCGCGTTGAGCACGCTTTTCTGAAGCGTGGTTTCACGGCTGGCTTTCAGCGACTCACGCTCGGCTTCACAAAACGCGGCAAAGCCATCTGCATCTACACCGGCAAGTTTCAGGACTTCCGTGACCCCGGCAACACTTTCGGCACTCGGCTCAGCAGAAGTCCGGTAGGTTTGTGTGAAGGCAGTCTCAACAAAGGTCATCTGGCCTGCACCATCCGTCTTTTCCCTGGCCCACAGCAATCCCAGGGCCAGGAATAACGGATCGATCTTTCGGCTCCCCAGTTGCGGGGACAATTCCAGGGTTTCGCACATACGCTCGAGCTCTCTCGCCTTTGCCCGGGAACGCGCTGCGGCGCGACGCGCCTTGTAATCAGCGAGCGGGTCTTCTTCACCAGCTTTCACATTGGCGCTCGCGACATTACCCAGGTTGCCGAGCATCGGCTGCCAGTCAATCGCAACACCGGTTTCCGCGATGATTCGTTTAAGCGGGGCAATAGCCAACCAGGAAGGCAGACCACCGAAGTTAATGTAGACCTGCATCACGCTTCCACCTTCGAGTCGTAGGCAATATCCGGAAGAGGTCCTGGCCTGCCAGCAAGGTGCCAACGGATTCGAGGCAGGTGCTCCCGGCCAAAGTACACCTCGTCATCGATCACATAGGTCGGCACACCAAAGTAGCCCAGGTCCAGTATCTCGTCCTGCAGGGCATCGTGATAACTGCGTCCCTCGCCTTCGAGGTAGTCAACGAACCCACCTGCATCGGCGCCTGCTTCCTCAAGCTGGGCAATCACCACATCCGGGTCTTCCACGTCCAGTTCCTGCTTCCAGAACTTTTCGTAGGTCGAGTCGGTGTAGTTCTTGAGGATGTCGTGGCCCTGTTGTTTCGCCCAGAGCATGCCGATAGCGGCAATTGAGGTATCCCAGATTTTCTTGGTGCCATAGAGTGTG
>JADHNI010000031.1 GCA_016779585.1 Pseudomonadales bacterium | reverse complement strand
GTTTAACGAGAAAGTTCGTGAATGGGAGAATTACTACAACTACAATCGTCCACACGGATCCCTGAAAGGTCAGACTCCGTTTGAACGATTAATGGAAAAAACGAGGGCTGGAGTGTCACCGAGGTAGTGAGACCCTACATTTGAGTTATGGCGCCCTGAGCAGGAGTCGAACCTGCGACCCTCCGCTTAGGAGGCGGATGCTCTATCCTACTGAGCTACCAGGGCGTGGCAGCAATTCTAACAGATATGACGGACCAATCTTCAGGCTGCCTGGTGCAGGTTTTTACCCGCCCACCGATTCCAGGACAGGTCAAAACACGACTGATCCCGGAGCTGGGAGAAGCCGGCGCAGCTGATCTGCATGCAGAACTTGCCTCACTCACTCTTGAAGAGCTGGAACCCTCTGATCTGGACTATGAATTGTGGTGTGCCTCGGATATCGACCATCCTTTTTTTGATGGCTTCGAAGTCATAAGGAAGCCGCAGCAGGGGAAAGGCCTCGGCGAGCGGATGGAGAACGCGCTGAAAGATGGGCTTTCGAGGGCATCCAAAGTCATCCTGATCGGCACCGACCTGCCGACACTTGACATCGACTACCTGAGGAAAGCTTTTGAATCACTGGATGCACATCAGATCACCCTGGGTCCGGCTGATGACGGCGGTTACGGCCTCATTGGTTCGTCGGGAAATCTTCCTGACGTATTCAGTGACATTCCCTGGGGTAGTTCAGAAGTCCTAGACATCACCTGTCACAGGTTGAACGCAGCTCGAATCAACTTTTCGCTCCTGCCACTTCTCTGGGATGTAGACACGCCTGAGGATTTCCTGCGCTACCGTGCCTGGAAACAGGAGAACAACTAGACAGCTAAACAGCTAAACAACACCGAATCTGAGCAGGCTCTCTGCACCAGCCCTGATCGCATCATCAGCTGACCTGGGCTCCCACCCCATGTCTCTTGCCGGTCTGTTATCCAGGTTCTTAACGACATCCAGGTCAGCGATAAAGCTGGCAATCTCCGGCACTAGCAGACTAGCCAGTTTCGTCAGCCAGTTCGGCATCTCACGCTGGGGAATACGACGACCGGGATACTGCTCCTTGAGAACGGCGGCGATTTCCCTGAACCAGAGGAACCCGTTGGAAGCGATCAACCGTTGACCGACAGAGGCTTCCTGTTCCAAAGCCAGCCGGTGGAGCGAGGCCACATCACAAACATCGACGACCTCAAAGCCAAATCTTGGTAAGAGTGGAACCTCAAACTTCAGCAGCTTTACCAGTGCTTCCAGGCTTGAACCATAATCCGCTTCCAATGCAGGGCCGAGCACCAGGGAGGGGTGAATGGTTGTCAGCTTGATGCCATGTTCATCGCAGAACTGCCACGCATCTTTTTCTGCCAGAGTCTTGCTCAGTGAATAGGGCGTCAGATGTGGATCTGATGGATCACTCCAGTCGGCTGCCGTATACAGGCGGCTCTCTGACACGCCTCCCAGGATCGAGGCGACCGATGAGGTCAGCACTACTCGCGTGACCCCAGCTTCTGCTGCTGCCTTAAGAACATTCATGGTGCCCGCTCGCGCCGGGCCAATCACTTCCCCGGGATCTTTCGGTTGTACGGTGGGTACGGGTGATGCCACGTAAAAGATTGCATCGCAGCCGGCGATCGCCTCCGGCCAGCACGAGGGATCAGTCAGTGTTGCCTCGGCGAATGACAGTCTTTGCGTATCTGTTCCGTGAGACTGCAGCATTTTACGAATGTGATCTGCCCGGGCGATGCTGCGTAGCGTGCCGCGCACGGTGTAGCCGTGCGCGAGCAGATCAAGTGCACAATGTGCGCCAATAAAGCCGGATGCGCCGGTAACGAGGACCTGGGATGACATAAGTGCGCATCTTGGTACGATAGACTCCTCTCTTCAAGCGCTTTGGGTACCAACATGACTGATCTGCCTGCTGGTCTGCCGGACTGGATTCGTGAACACATTGAGCTCTACATGAGCGACCCGGAAGCGGCTCACATGTGGGATTCATCACATCTTGGAGGCCCGGGTTTGCTGCCGACGCTGCTTCTTGTGACCAAAGGCAGAAAAAGCGGTGAGCCAAAACCGCTGCCGCTTATTTACGGGAAGGTTGGTGACAACTACGTAGTTATTGCGTCAAAAGGCGGTGCACCTTCACATCCGGCCTGGTACCTGAATCTCAAGGCAGAGCCGAGATGTGATATCAAGGTAGGATCACTGGACGTGGCACTAACTGCCCGCGATGCTGAGGGCGAAGAAAGACAGGATCTCTGGCGCCAGTTGGCGGAGATCTATCCTCCGTATGACGACTACCAGTCTGCCGCCGGTGACCGGCGCATTCCGGTAGTCGTCCTTGAACGTCGATAAAAGTCAGAGGGCGAGGTCGCCGAACTCTTCTCTTAGTCGCCTGGCTTCAAGGATGTCTTCGATTTTTCGACGGGTGTCGTGCTGCTTTTGGTTTGGCTTCAGTTCCACGACGGTGTCATCTGAAGTGTCCTCCAGGTCCACATCGTTGTCGAAGTCGTCATCAAAATCATCATCGGGTTTGATCATGATTCAATTCCTGCTAAAAAATTATGACGTTAATCCCATCAACGATTTGCTGATGGGATTTCGGCGAATTTAAGAAAAAAAGATTCCGTTTGTAAATAGATTTTTTTCGTCAGATGACGAACGGATTGTGCCCGGGACTAATGGCTAAATGTCGAAGTTTGGTACCAGGTTGATCTTGCTCGTGTCGGGCGCCACGGGAGGCGGAGCGGCCTCTTTTTCATCCTCCTCCAGCAGGTCTGAACCCGTTGCGGCAAGCGACATACCCATGGTGTTGGGGTTGAGGAGTTCTTTCTCTTCCTTGAGGGTTTCCAGCACTGCACCTGGCTCATCGAGACCAAAGTCAGGCACATCTACTTCCGGCACTTCCTCGTTGGCTGCTTCGACCAGGGGGGTGCCGTCATTGTCTTTCACGCTGAACTCTGAGAGATCCAGTTCAACAACGATTTCCTCGGCGGGTTCCGCCAGTGGCGTATCGTCATTCTCTGCAAGTTCCAGTTCGCTGATGTCCACCTCAACGGCCTCCGGTTCGGGCACTGGTTCGAACAGATTCCCCTCGTTGGGAGCAAGGGTAAAGTCCGGTACTTTAACGGAAGGTTCTGCGTCCGCTGCTGGTTCAGTTCCGACCGCGGGTTCAGCAGACTGGAAGGCCGGTGCTGTTGCGTCATCTGCTTTCTGAAACTGGGGGGGCTCTGCTTTCTGGAACTCTGCTTTCTGGAACTGGGGAGGCTCGGCCTTCTGGAATGCAGGCGCAGCCGGTTTCGGGTCAGCGGCAGGCTTCGCCGCTGCTTCAGCCTTGATCACCTTGATCTTGACGTCTGCGCCTACCTTCTTAAGCGCCTTACCGTATCTGGCAGCCTCTGCCTTGTCGGCAGTTTTCTTCAGGACAATCTGCTTGCCGGAGAACAGCGCCGCAGTTTTTTTGGCATCTGCCTTAAGCAATTTCGACAGCTGTGCCTGGACCGTGGCAGCATCAAAGCCTTCCACGACCTCACCTTTGAAAACGATGGCGTAGGTTTCACCGCTCATGAGGTCATACTAATCGAAATGCCCCGGATGTACAGATCAGATGGTCGCCCGTTTTATACCACACAGATGTAGGACTGGTCCGGCTTTGCACCATGCAACACGGTCTTGTAAGTCTCGACCATGGCATCTTTTCCGGTGGCCTCGTTGATCGTGACCCAGTTATCCACTGAACCCAGGAAAGCAGACCAGGCTTTCTGCATTTCTGCCTCCAGCTTCTCAGGTCCCCAGTCCTGGTTTCTTTTCTGGATCTGGCTGGGCGCAAAGAACATGCTGGGCTTTGCACCGGGCAGTGTTGCCGGTTCCTGGCCATCACGACTTTCCCAGTGCGTAATGCCGACGCCGCAGCTGCATACGATGTTATCACCTAAGTGGTTGTGCAATCGCTCCAGAATCTGTCGATTACCCGCCATGTCAATGAACGCCACTTTTGCGTCTGCCATCTGCTCAACGTCGTCGTAGGTGACCACCTCATCATAGATACCCATGCCTTCCACAAATGCCTTGTTGCCTGCAGACGTTAATCCAACCACGGTGGTGTTGCGGTTTTGTTGCAGCAGGAAGGCAAGACTGAACGAGGTTTTGCTGGAAGCGCTCGACAGGATGACTTTCTCGGCACCAAACAAATCGTTGTCTGCCAGCCAGTCATCCAGAACGAAGCCCGTGATAAAGAGCGGGTAGTAAACCATTCGATGCGCGTCGTACTCACGATCAAAACCATTTTCGGACGTCATCAGTGAATACTGGTTGTAAGCGGGCGGCAATGGCGCCCGGTGTTCAGCGCCATCGGTAAACCCCCGGGGTGTGACGTGACCAGGCCTGACCACCAGGTAGCTCGACATGGGGTAGTAGCCGTAGTACTCGTCACCGGCTTTAAGATCCGTCGAACCTGGATTGATCACGGTGCCGATACCCCAGACGGGAATCCGGCCAAACTCGTTCTCCGCAGGAAAAAACTGCCAGTAGCCAATCATGTCACCGGCAACCCCGTAGGTGATGTTGTTGGCAGTCAAGCCAAAGCGATCGACACGGATGATCGCTTCACCGTCGGCAAGCTCTATTGTCCCGGCATCCGGCAGATCAACTGTACGTACTTCTTCCAGATTGTTACGTACGACTTCGACGCTGTAACTCATGATCGACTCCTGTGGTATCGGTTCTTTGGGCACACGGAGGATACAACAAAACGTTACACTAGGTGTTTTCAAGCGGGCGGCCCCAATGTCTGACACCTTTCACGGCGTGATCGCGTTTGCGTTTATGGTTGCGATGATCCTGGTGGGCACGATACTTCGTGCCAGGCTTGCCTGGCTGCAGGCGGCATTGCTTCCTGCAAGTCTCATCGGCGGCCTGCTGGGTTTTGTCCTGATCAGTACAGGCCTGTCGCTCGGGTACACCAGCCAGGACTTTGTGGCCTTTGCGTTTCACTTCTTCACCCTGAGCTTTATGTCACTTGTGCTGACAGGCCGAACCGAGGGCACAGCAGGTCAATCGGGCCAGCCTTCGTCAGTCAAGAACGGAGCCTGGTGGCTGTCTATTGGCTGGACCATGAGTCTCGTGATGCAGGCGCTCGTTGGCCTGACGGTGGTGGTGACCTATAACCTGGTCACCGGCGGTGAGTTGTCTCACTACCTCGGGATGCTGGTGACTCATGGCTTTACCCAGGGGCCGGGGCAGGCCATGGCCATGGGCTCAATCTGGCAGGGGGAGTTCGCGGTGGATAACGCCATCAGTTTTGGCCTTATCTATGCCTCGGCGGGATTTATCGTCTCGTTCCTCGTGGGAGTTCCGGCTGCAAGGTTTGCCATCCATCGGGGCCTTAACCAGAACACTGCTGCCCGTCTCAATGCCGAGTTTCTTTCAGGCATTCACCATGAGGAGAGTCGACCGTCAGCAGGCCAACAGGTCACGCATTCCGGTAATGTGGACTCGCTGGTGTATCACCTCGGGATCCTTGGGGTAGCCTACATACTGACCAACGCGTATCTCGTTCAAATCCAGACGCTGCTGCAGGATGTGACCCTCATGGGTTTACCCATGGGGGTGCTTTTTTCGCATAACCTGTTTTTTATTCATGGGTTGATTGTTTGCCTGCTGATTCGAACTTTGATGGATCGGATGGGCTGGGGGCACATGATCGATAACGAAACCCAGAAGCGTATAACGGGCTCCTCGGTGGACCTGATGATGGTGGCAACGGTGATGAGCATCCAGTTGTCACTGCTGACTGCCTATGTCGTGCCAATTGTGGCTGTATGCCTCTCGGCCGCGCTCGTCACGGGGCTGATGTGTTTCCTGTTCGGACGACTGCTGAACACGCTCCCGGTTGAGCGTGCGGTGACGCTGTTTGGCTGTTGCACCGGGTCAACGGGGAGTGGCCTGTTGCTTTTGCGGATACTGGACCCTGACCTGTCGACGACGGTTTCGCGGGAACTCGCCTTTTTTAACGTGGCGATCATCTTCCTCAGCCTGCATGTGCTGATGTTTATGGCGCCGCTTTTACCGTCGCTGGACCTGGTGGTGGTCTGTGGGGTTTATGCCCTGACGTTTATTGTCGGGGGTGTTGCGCTGTGGTTCCTGTCGCCTCGCACCTGATATTCAGGCAAACGCGTGCCAGGCATGATCCAGTGATTCGAGAAATTCATGTTCGGAAGCATTGTTTTCAATGATGCGATCCGCTTTTGCCTTTCGCTCGTCGTTGCTCAGCTGTGAGTCCAGCCGCTTCTCAACAGCGTCACGGTCAACGCCATCTCTTTCCATGGTCCGGGCAATGGCAGTTTCGCGGTCCACGGTGATCACCCAGACCTCATCGCCGATATCATCCCAGCCCGCTTCAAACAGCACAGCGGCTTCCAGCACGATGACCTGATCCGGGTTGTCTTTTTTTATTCGGGCGATCTCCGCTTCAGCCAGCCTTCTAATTTCCGGCCAGACGATATCCGTGAGTTTTTTCAGTTCCTCTGGTTTGCCGAAGACTTTGCCGCCGAGCACCTTGCGGTCAATCTCGCCGGTTTCGCTGCGCAGTTCTTCACCGAAGGTCGCAATCACGGCTTCGAAGGCATCGGTGCCAGGCGTATAAGCCTGGTGCCCGAGTTTGTCGGCATCAATGACGGCAGCACCCTTTCCTGAGAGATGTTGTACGGCGGTGGACTTGCCGGAGGCGATACCTCCTGTCAGGCAGATTACTGAGCTCACTTTGATGTCCCGAAAATGAAAAACGTAATCTGCCACAGCGTCCGGCCAAACGCTATTTCGTCAGCAAACTTGTGATATAAAGAGTCGATGGGTTCTGCAGTACCAGTTCTTGCGCAATCGAAGTGGTTTCGTTTCGGCGCACTTTGCCTCCTTTATTTCTGCCAGGGTCTTCCCATAGGCCTGTTCCAGGTTGCGATACCAGCCTGGTTTGCCGCACAGGGCCTCACGCTCGCCCAGGTCGGAGGTTTCATCGCCATCGTTTTCCTGCCCTGGAGTTTCAAGTTGCTGGCGGGCCCGATTATGGATCGCTTTGCCTTCCCGCCCATGGGACGAAGACGACCCTGGGTGTTGCTGGCCCAACTCGGTATTGTCGCGACCTTCATCGTTTTAGCGCTGCTGTCGCCGGATCCCAATGAAAGTTACATGCTGCTGGCCACACTCGGTTTTGTGGCCAATGCATTCGGTGCCTTCCAGGACGTTGCCGTCGATGGCATGGCGATCGACGTACTTGAAGAAGACGAGCGGGCGCAGGCCAATGCCTACATGTTTGGTGGGCAGATTGTCGGCACCAGTATTGCGGGTGCAGCGGGGAGTGCAGCGCTGGTGAGTTACGGTCTCACAGCGGCCTCGCTCATCATGGCTTTCACGGTATTGATGATCATGATGGTACCCCTGTTCCTAAGGGAACGGGAAGGCGAACGGATTTTGCCCTGGACGCAGGGTGAAGCCTCGCCGGAAGCATTGGTCGCTGTTAATGAATCCTGGAAAGACATATTTTCGTCCCTGATCCGGGCACTGATTCTACCGATGAGTGTGCTGCTGATTTTTCTTGAAGGTTTCCAGCGTATGGCGGCAGGCATGCTGGTTAGCATTGGTCCTGTGATGACGGTTCAGGATCTTGGCTGGGCGCAGACAGACTGGTCCAACTATTACGCCACCGCGGGGATTATTGCATCTGTTGTCGCGGTGGTACTTGGGCCGCTGATCGACCGTATCGGTTCCTTCAGGGTCCTGACCGGCGCCATTGCCTTCAGGCTAGTGCTTTTTGCTGCCTTCGCCTTGACCTCGACCTACTGGCAGCACACCGAGTGGGTCCAGGGTATGGTGCTGCTTGCCTACATCTCCAGCCAGATTGTCACAGTGACGATCATTGCGCTCTTTATGCGCCTTTGCCTGAAACGGGTTTCAGCAACCCAGTTTGCTGTGTATATGGCATCAGCCAACCTGACCTATTCCATGGGCAGTGGTGCGGTTGCGCCACTCGGTGCCTTTATGGATTACCAGGGTATGTTCCTCGTCATGGCTGGACTCCATCTGGCCTTTTTGTTGTTATTGCCACTCATGAACTTTGAGCGTCATGAGCGTGACAATGAGATGCTGGAAGCTAGGCTTGCCCGCACTTAAAACTCACGCCCCAAAAAGCTGGTTCAACAAATAAGAAAAAGGAAATCCAAGCATGACTCAGTCACGAGATGCCGCAATTGTCGGTATTCACGAATATCCCGACCGGGATGTTGAAGGGGAGGTCAGTCCTCTTCAGATCAAGGCATCGTCTGCTGCAAAGGCTCTCGAAGATGCGGGCCTGTCCTGGTCCGATGTGGATGCCATCTACGATGCGGGTGAAGGTGGCGGCATGGCTGGCCTTAACATCTCGGAATACTTCGGCCTTAAACCGACAGTCATCAATACAACGGGCGTGGGTGGCAGTTCTTACGAGTACCATGCCGCGCAGGCAAAACGGGATATTGCTGCGGGTAAGGCAAAGGTGGCCCTGCTGACCTACGGCTCCACTGCGCACAGTAACGCCTTTGCTATCGGGGTTGGTGCAAGGGGCGGTGCCTCGATGCATCCGGCTGACAATATGGACAGCTTCGCCGGGCAGACACTGGTATCTAACTACGCCATGGTGGCGCACCGTCATATGCATCAGTACGGTACCACCAGTGAGCAGTTGGCTGAAATCTCGATCGCAACCAGGATGCACGCAATGCGTAATCCTGAGGCCGTGAGAGCCATGGAAGATCTTGAGTTCCTGGATATTCGAGAGACCACCATTGAAGACGTGGTCAATTCACGCATGATCGCGGACCCGCTGCACCTTCTTGAATGTTGCATGATTTCAGATGGCGGTGGTGCTGTGGTTATCGCTTCACCTGAAGTGGCGAGGGACTGCGCCAGGAAGCCGGTCTGGATCCTGGGTACCGGCGAGGCCACCAAGTATCCTGAAAACGGTGGTGATCTGACAGTGAGTGCAGCTGCACAGTCGGCGCCTATTGCCTTTGGTGAAGCTGGTGTCTCGGCAGCCGAGATGGATATCGCCATGATCTACGATTCTTTCAGTATCACCGTGCTGACTATCCTTGAGGACCTGGGGTTCTGCAAGAAGGGTGAAGGCGGCGACTGGGTAACCGGGGGAAGACTCAGGTATGACAGGCCCTCTGATGGGCCAGCGCTCAATACTGACGGTGGCGGCCTTTCTTCTAACCATCCTGGCATGCGCGGCATCTTCCTGCTGATCGAAGCGGCAAGGCAACTACGCGGTGAATCCACGTCGCAGGTGGAGGGTGCAAAACTGGCGGTGGCCCATGGCAATGGCGGTATGCTGGGCAGTCGGCATACCGCAGGTACCATCATCCTGGGAGGAGACTGATATGTCAGAGCAGAAAAAAACACCAACACGACCACTGCCCAGGACGGATGAGCTGGATACGCAGGCTTTCTGGCAAGCAACAAAAACGAAAGAGTTTAAGTACCAGCAGTGTTCTTCCTGCGGCACCGTGGTCTGGTATCCACGTGCCCATTGCACGGGATGTACGTCAGGTAAACTGGAATGGAAGACGGCCTCCGGCCGGGCGACGGTGTACAGCTATAGCGTGGTGCGCCAGAGTTACCATCCGTTTTTCCGGAACCTGGTGCCTTATGCGGTTGCCTGGATTGATCTTGAAGAAGGTCCGCGCATCCTGAGCAACGTCGTCGGCGTGGATGACCCGCTGAACGATGTGTCGATTGGCCAGGCGGTTGAGCTGGAGTGGGAGGAGCACGAAGAGCTCTGTATTCCGCTGTTCAGACCCGTCTAGAAACGGGGACAGTTTACTTCGGCAGGCGAACGTTCGCTGTCCCGAAGACGCGTGTTTCGCCTTTTTCGTTGGTGACCGTCAGGTCGATTTCAACAGTTGCGTTCTCTTCGTCGATGTCGGTCACCACGCCGGTGATCGTGTGTGAATCGTCAGCCATGACAGCCGCGCGGAACACGGTATCTACCTTGATGATTTCTGCCGGTGGGGCCCAGTTGTGGATCATGGCGATCAGGTATCCCTGGCTTAAAATCCCTGGAATCATCGCGCCGGCGAGACCTTCCTCTTTGGCGGCTTCGTGATCGGTAAATCGCGGGCCATCCCAGCCCACCAGTTTCGCGAACTTCGCACCGGTTTCCAGTGACGTGTCAGGCTTAAAAGCGGGCAGGTCCTCACCGAATTCCACTTCACTTAAGACACTGATTGCCATTAGCTTCTCTCCCTCATGACCATGCGCGAATCTGAATTGGCAAGGTGGTTGCCTTCTTCATCGTAGAACTCGATACGGGTAACGACGAAAATCATGCGACCGGATCGGCCGGTCTTGGTGTAGATGTCGTGCAGGTGGGTCTTGCCGGTGATGTTGGTCCCAGGTCGAACCGGCTGCAGGCACTCGATGCCTTTACCGGCATCCATGCCGATGCCAAAACGCGGGAAGTCCGCAGGCAGCATCCGTGAACCGCTGAGGCTGGCCACGTAAGTTGGCGGCGCCTGGAAATCCTCATGGTATTCGTCCAGGAAGCGCTCGGCGGTTTCCCCGCAAAGTCTTGCATATTCGGTCGTTACTGCCGGGTCGACGTAGAACTGCTTTTCATCAAAGTCGAGATTCAGGTACTTGCCACGAATCTCTTCAATATTCGCGTCCATGGATACTCCAGATGTTATGTTTAGTGTTTAAAGGTAACTGCCTTGAATTCACCAGCCTGAAGCGCACCAACAAGATCATCCATACTGCGGATGTCCTCGCTGAATTCTGTCGCGCAGCGACCGATGTGGCTGACAATATGTGAGTCGCTGCCCCCGATTCCGAGGTAACCAAGCTCTTCCGCATTGTCTATGGCAATCTGGTCTTCGTTGTCACGACTGCCGCCATTGTAGATCTCAACGATTTTAACGCCCTTTGGAATACCCAGTTCTTCCGTGTGAGCAAACATGCCGACACGCGGTCTGCCCGGATGGCACGGCGCTGCGACGGCCCCGTGTGCCTCACAGGTTTCGATGACCATTTCCAGCTGCAGGTCGATTCTGCTGAAATCGAAGGCCTGGGTGAGCGCCTCGGTGACACCGAATACCAGTACATGGCCGTACTCAGTTTCTACCTCGCTGCCCTTGAGGATGACCAGGCCATGTTTCTCGGCGAGGGCGGAATAATCGGATTCGAAATCATGCTGGCGATGTTCAGTCAGCACGAAGCCATCAATAGGCACGTCCTTGGAACGGATCCACTGGCAGTAGTTCTCCACCTTGGCGCGACCATCATCGGACTTGATGGAGTGGGTGTGTAAGTCGAGTATCAAAGATAGCTCCAGTTTTTTACCTTGCGCAAACTGCCATAGCGCCCTGCATTGTGCAAGGCAATAACCGGTGAATAACATCCAAATATGAAAGATTATCAGTGACTTGGGTCATCTACCTGGGATGAACATGAGCGGCGAATTCTTCGTGTTCCTCAATGCCGTGATCCGTGAGCTGCAGCAAGCGGGTGTGTACATGATCAGCCGCGATTTCCATAACCCCCAGCGTCCCTGGTCGAAGCGACTGGTTTCGCGGCAGTGTAGGTGACCCGGGATTAATGAACAGCCTGTTGTTGACGGTACGAACATCCTCCAGGTGAGTGTGCCCATAGATCAGGACGTCTGGTAATACCTCCCCGAAGTGCTTTACCAGGTACTTCTCCAGGTGCTCGGGAGATTTCCTGGCGGGTGAGGGAAAGTGATGAATCAGGCCAACCTGGATACCTTTCGCCTCCAGCAGCCAGGTGTCCTGCAGGCGCTCATCAATGATGCCAACATCGCCATTGCCCCGTGACACATAGGTAGGCGCGATGTCGGACAGGTGGTCCACGATATCCAGGGTATGCAGGTCACCGGCATGCAGGATCACGTCAACACCGTGAAAGGCTGAAGAGGCATGCGGCCACAGTGCGTCTATCGTGCCCGGCATGTGGGTATCTGCAATCAGGCCGATTTTCATCTCAGTTTGTCCAAATCTCGTCTACATTATGCTCGGAGCAGGCGATTGTACCTGCTTGTCAGTGTATCCTGCCAAGAGTAGTGTTTTGTGTTACCGGGCTGTTACTTCAATTCTACGAGAGAGAGCTTATGAAAAAGGTTGATCGTCGTTCCTTCCTGCTGCTGGGAGCAGTAACAGGCCTCGCCTCCGGACTGTCAGTCGGCAACAGCAGTGCCATCGCTCCAGAGACAGGTGCGGAGAAGGCAAGCTCGCAGGGTGTCCGAAAATATGTCCGACTCGGGCGTACCGGAATGAGAGTGTCTGACATTTCTTTTGGTTCCTTCCCGCTAAGGCATGGCGATGAGGGGCTGGTGCACTATGCGCTGGACCGGGGCATCAACTATTTTGATACTGCAGAAAGCTATGGTGATGGTGTCTCCGAGACGGTGATGGGTAACGCACTGAAGGGGCGCCGTGACGATGTTTATGTGGCGACCAAGATTGCCGCCGGGGCACGTGACAGTGCCGAATCCATGATGCGGCGGCTGGATGAGAGTCTGGCGCGTCTGCAGATGGATTATGTGGATGTGTTCTTCAATCATGCTGTGAATGATGTCGATCGCCTGAAAAATCCCGAATGGCATGAGTTTGCCGAGAAAGCCAGGGCGCAGGGCAAGGTCAGGTATCTTGGTATGTCCGGCCACGGAGGTTACCTCGTTGATTGTGTTGACTATGCGGTGGAACAGGACATGTTTGATGTGCTGCTGCTGGCAACCAACTTTGGCGAAGACCCCGCCTTTTACGAACGATTCACACGCTCATTCGACTTCGTTGCCAACCAGCAGGGCCTGCAGGGCCCGATGAAGAAGGCAAAAGAAAAAGACATTGGCATTATTGCGATGAAGGTTCTGCGCGGCGCCAAGCTGAACGACATGCGCCCCTACGAGAAGCAGGGCTACACCTATTCCCAGGCCGCGTTCCGCTGGGTACTGAACATGCCGGAAGTCGATAACCTGATTATCACCATGCGTAACCGTGACAACGTGGATGAGTTTCTTGGCGCTTCCGGAACCGGGGCAGTTACGGCTTATGATATGGAATTGCTGCAGCAGTACGCAAAAATGAATGAGGCTACCTACTGCAGTAATACCTGTAATGACTGCGAAGGCTCCTGCCCCTACAACGTGCCGATCCCCGACCTGCTGCGTATGCGCATGTATGCTCTCGACTATGGTGATGTATCCATCGCCAGGCAAGAGTACGCACGCCTTGAAGTTAATGGCGCTGCCTGCCTGTCCTGCGATGGCAGCCCGTGCCGCGATGCCTGCACCCACGAGATCCCGCTGGCAGACCTGTGTGGTCCAACCCACCAGATGCTGAGCTGATCCGAAGCGCATCATGAGCACCCATCTTCACCTGGACCTGGTCGGTGGCCTGTCCGGGGACATGTTTATTTCTGCGGTCCTGGATGCCTTTCCCGATTTGGGCGCAAACCTGGGTCAAGTCATTGAACAGGCCGGATTTCCGGACCTGGTCAGTCTGACCACCGAACCATTCAACGACGGTGTATTGACCGGCACGCGATTCACCGTCGCGGCAGCTGCTGAAGAAGGCCATCACCATCGACACTATTCAGAGATTCGTGAAACCCTGGGTAACTCCGCGCTTGATGATGCGACGAAGGCCGGTGCACTAGCCATGTTTCACGACATTGCTGTGGTCGAAGCGGCAATCCATGGCAAGGAAGTTGATTCAGTGGCGTTTCATGAAGTCGGTGCCTGGGACTCGATTGCTGACATTGTCCTGGCATCACACCTGGTCGCCCGACTCGATGCGACCTGGAGTATCTCGGCAATTCCCGCGGGTAGTGGCTTTGTTGAAACGGCTCACGGTCGCCTGCCGGTGCCCGCGCCGGCCACTGCCCGGCTGCTGGAAGGTTTCGTGCTGACCGATGATGGTATTGAAGGTGAGCGTGTTACACCAACCGGTGCCGTGATTATTAAATTCCTGAATCCGGATTTCAGGAAACCTGATGGCATGGTGCTCAAGCGCACCGGTTACGGATTTGGGACAAAAAAGTTCCCGGGTTTATCCAATACGGTCCGCCTCACACTTTTTGAAACGAGCGATCAGGAATCACCCTGGCAACAGGATGCGGTGATGCGTTTGTCCTTTGAGCTTGATGACCAGACGCCGGAAGAAACAGCGCATTCGGTGGCACAGCTTCGCGAATTGAATGGAGTTCTCGATCTCTCGGAACACCTGGTGTCCGGGAAAAAAGGTCGCAGGCCTGTCTCCCTGACTCTTCTTGTGAAACCGGACGACGCAGATGCGGTCACGCGCGAGTGTTTTGATTTGACGACGACCCTTGGCGTGCGTCGTGAGTTGATTGAACGCGCGGTACTCCCGCGGGAAGAAGTTGTGGTCATCGTCCGTGAGCGGCAGTACCGGGTGAAGGTGGCCAAAAGACCATCAGGTTATACTGCGAAGGTTGAAATGGACGACCTGATGACAGAAGCCCTTTCCCTCAAGGAACAGCACGAGATCCGGCAGGAAGCGGAAGCCCTGGCCATCAGGCAGGTTGAACAGGCAGATAAATGAGCAAGTTACAGGCCCTGCAGGAATATTTTCGCAGCAGGCCGCCCATGGCCGTGGCGGTCAGTGGCGGTGTCGACAGTATGACACTGGCGGTAATAGCACACCGCGAACAACCGAACACCCAGGTGTTCCACGCAATTTCTCCAGCGGTTCCTGCCCAGGCTACTGAGCGGGTGAAGGCGCATGCGGAGAAAGAAGGCTGGTCACTGAACCTGATTAATGCTGGTGAGATGCATGACCCGCAGTACCTCGCTAACCCTGCAAATCGTTGTTATTTCTGCAAAACCAATCTTTACGATACGGTGCTCGAAAATACGGAACTGACCGTTGCCTCCGGGACGAACCTGGATGACCTGGGCGACTACCGACCCGGGCTCATTGCAGCGGAGGAGCACCAGGTCTGCCATCCGTATGTTGAGGTCGAAGTTGATAAAGCGGCACTGCGCGAAGTGGCCGGTGAACTCGGCCTGGATGACCTGAAAGACCTACCGGCAGCGCCTTGCCTTTCCAGTCGCGTCACGACAGGCATCGCTATCAATGCGGATATGTTGCCGGTGATTAACGAGGTGGAGGAACAGTTGTGGCGGGTGCTGTCCCTGGAAGTTGCGCTGAAGGGTGTGCGTTGTCGGATCAGGCACGGCGAGGTGGCTATCCAGCTGGAAACCATCAGCGACATTGACTACGGGAAACTGGCGGCGAAACATGGGCCTATAGTGGAAGAGCTGTTTGTTGCGGCTGGTTTTGCTGAACGGGCCGCGCAGGTTGTGTTTGAGCCCTACGAAAAGGGCAGTGCTTTTCTGATCGAGACTTTGGAACTGGCGGAGTCGTCCTCATGAGTGATGTCAGGGATGTGAACCTGGATTTTGATCGCGAGAACCGCACGGGTCTCGCGGAAGCGGTTTTCTGCCAGGGTAAAAGCGCCGCGCAACTTGAAACCATTTGCCAGACGGTGATCGATGCGGAGCGCTCCATGTTGTTCACGCGCCTGTCAGCGAGCCAGTACGACTACCTGGATGAAAAGTTTCCGCACAAGCTCGACTACGATGAAGTCTCCCGTACGGCGTTCCACATGGCGAGGGAGCATACGGCGAGTGTGCCGCTGGCGGTGGTCACCGGTGGCAGTACCGATCTGCCGGTCGCCAAAGAAGCGGTCCGAACGCTGGAGTTTTATGGTCATGAGGCGCTGGAGGTGCACGACGTGGGTGTCGCGGGTTTGTGGCGAGTGACAGAACGCCTCGATGAACTGCGCGCCTGCAAGATCATTATCTGTGTGGCCGGTATGGATGCCGCATTACCGACGGTACTGGGTGGACTGGTCCCTGCCGCGATGATCGCAGTACCGACATCCGTCGGTTATGGCATGGTCAAGGGCGGCGAAACTGCGCTCAGCTCACTTCTGGTCAGCTGTGCGCCAGGGGTGACCGTTACGAATATTGATAATGGCTACGGCGCTGCATCCGCGGCAATCCGCATACTGAACAGTTTCGCTTAAACCCTGACGTCGTCAGTGATGCCGCGAACAAAGAGCGGCTCAGCGTCCGTCGCGTTATCGCGGGCAACTTCACTCTCGAGATCGCCAGAGACTCCCTGGTTGAAAGACTCCACCGCGGCAAAAATCTTCGGCAGGAGGCGAGCATCGCTGGTGGTGTTCAGGAAGAGACCCTCACGTTGCAGCACAAAGTGAACAGCCCGTTCGATAACGTCGTCGTCTTTATGTGGTTCATACCAGCTGAACCTGGGTGAATCATCACCTTCCTGCCAGCGTCGCTTGGCGATTGACTTGATGGTCTGCATCGCGACGCCTTTTTCCTGGCAGAGCGCGTAAAGCTCATCAAATTCATTGCGATATCGCTCTTCCTGCATCTGCATATAGTTGTAGGGCAGCAGCACTGACGCAAAATCAAATCGATCCAGGCTTTTCAGGTGCATCTCCGCGATTCGTGTACCGTGGCCGGTGACACCGATAAATCGCACCAGGCCCTCTTCCTGTGCCTGTCTTGCGGCCTGCAGGGCGCCGCCATCAGCCATCACGGTTTCCCAGTCCGCATCCTGGGCTAGATTATGAAACTGGATCAGGTCAATCTGGTCGATGCGCATGCGTTCCAGTGATTGCTCTATGCTGGCCCTCGCACCGTCGCCATCACGGTCACCGGTCTTGGTGGCGAGGAAGACATCGCTCCTGTGATCCTGCAGGAAATCGGCGAGTCTCAGTTCCGAATCACCGTAGCTGGCGGCGGTGTCGAAATGATTGATGCCGGCTTCCCGGACCATCTCGATCGTGGTATCCGCTCGTTCCTGTTTCATGCCGCCGAGTGCTGCTGCGCCAAAAATGATGCGGGTGCTGTCGTGGCCCGTTCGGCCAAAGGGATGTGTAGGTATCATGACGGCTCCTTGTAAAAGAGATCCAGAAGAGTGGCTAGCCTAAGCCTCTGCTGGCAGGGATTCAATAAATCGGGTGCAAACTTCCACGCACCAGTCTGTCCTGTGGGGAGAGGTGATATCTCCGGCGAAGACATGTTGTGGATTGTCGGCATCCAGGATCACCTGATGCAGCTGCTTGGCTGAAGACGGCCACTGATCGTGAAAGGCCACAGCGGCCGCATGATTGATTGTCGGGTCGTTTTCCATGTAGAGCGTGGCCATGGGAGGCTGGTCTCCCGCGGGTTTCAGCTTTGCCGTCCAGTCCACCACCTTCTGCATCTCGATGATGGCCTGGGTCTCGTATCGATTGGTCCAGTACTTTGCCGCCAGTTCGTTTTCAGGTTCCCAGCTGTGCTCCCTGCCCACCACCAGGGGAACCCAGGACTCGGCCCAGGGCCAGGTCAGCAGGAAACCGAAGGGGTTGCGGATTCGGAAGTTTGGCGAGAGGAAGATAAAGCTGTGAACCTGTTTTGTGCCTGCAACCTGCTCGTTCAGCCAGACGCTGAGCGGTGCGCCTGTGGATACCGCGATAATCACAACGCGTTCGCCAATTCTTGAGGCAATATCCCAGGCGTCCACCATGGATTGCAGCCAGTGTTCAGCGGTGGCTGCCATGGGGTTCTCGGAAAGCCCGTGGCCCGCGAGGCGAGTGTGTAGGATGTTGGCTCTGAAATGGGCAGCCACCCGCTCTGGGATGGGAGCAATCTCCTGGCGCGTCGCTGAAAATCCGTGCACGTAGAGGATGCAAAAGTCGGTCACCGCGGCGCCGTCTGCCCATTCGATAGTGGCCTCCGCCCCTTCAATGACATGGCCGTGGGACTGTTCATGCTCATGCAGCCAGCTCGGCAGGTCTTCGATCGGTAAATCCTGAGGAACCTGTGACGGTGGCGCTACCGGATCAAGACGAGGCCGGGGTGCAAACCAGAAAATTACGGCCAGGATCACGGCAATGAGAGAAATGGCGATAAAGAATTCAGGAATCACTACAGTCGAGTTCGGTTTTTGACTAAAATAGACTTTTTCCACCGGTGTACGCTGGGCTGCGCACACGGGTGTAGTGGAGTAAATACATCATATGCGATTGCAGGCAATTAAGCTCGCCGGTTTCAAATCCTTTGTAGATCCTACAACAGTCCCTTTCCCCTCAAATCTTTGTGCCGTCGTCGGCCCTAATGGATGCGGTAAATCCAACATCATTGATGCGGTTCGCTGGGTAATGGGTGAGTCCTCCGCCAAGACATTGCGGGGCGAATCGATGACAGACGTCATCTTTAACGGTTCCAATACGCGCAAACCTGTCGGGCAGGCGAGTATTGAGCTGTTGTTCGACAATACCGAGGGCAGGCTGACTGGCGAATACGCCGCTTACAACGAGATTTCGGTCAAGCGGCAGGTCACACGGGACGGTCAGTCCAACTATTTTCTGAATAACCAGAAGTGTCGCAGGAAAGATATTACCGATCTCTTCCTGGGAACGGGCCTTGGGCCACGCAGTTATTCCATCATCGAACAGGGCATGATCAGTGACCTGATCGAGGCGAAACCGGAGGAGTTGCGTAACTACCTGGAAGAAGCCGCTGGTATCTCCAAGTACAAGGAACGCCGCAAGGAAACAGAACGCAGGATCAGTCATACCAAGGACAACCTTGACCGGCTGAACGACCTGCGCGAAGAGCTGGAACGACAGCTCACACATCTCGAACGTCAGGCCAGGGCGGCGGAGCGTTATACCGAATTAAAGAAAGAAGAGCGTGAGCTGAAAGCCGGTCTGCATGGCCTGCGATGGAAGTCCCTCTCCGCCGAGATCAAATCCAAGGATGATGAAGTCAATAGGCTGACGATCGAACAGGATGCGCGTGTTGCCGATCAAAGACGCATTGATGCTGAAGTTGAAGCCAAGCGTGCGGCGCTGGTTGAGCTTTCGGACCAGTTGAATGAGGTGCAGAAACGCTACTACGACCATGGGACCGAGATCGCTCGTATCGAAGACAGTATCCAGTTCCAGAATGAGCGCACCCGGCAGCTGAGCACCGACCTGGAGCAGGTGATCGAGAATTACCAGAAGGTGAAATCTGACCTGGAAGCGGATGAACGCCAGCTCGCAGGTTTCCGGCAGGAGCTGGAAGGCACAGCTCCCCAGCAGGATGAAGTGCAGTCACTGGAGAAAGCATCAGCAGAACGCCTGCTTTCAGCGGAGCAGAACATGCAGCGCTGGCAGGAAGAATGGGATGGCTTTAACGAGGAAGCAGCAGCCACAAGGCAGCGCGGTGAAGTTCAGCAATCCAGGATTGAAGGCCTGGAGCAGGCCATTGATCGTGGTAACACTCGCGTGGCAGTGCTGCGCGCCGATGTAGAGCGACTGGCCGGCGAAACCGTGGAAGGTGAACTGGGGCCGCTGGAACAGATGCTCGCTACCCAGGAGGAACAGCTCGAACGTATTTCAACTGAGCTTGGTGCCCTGACCACAACCATTGAAAAACAGCGGGAAACCAACCAGGTACTGACCCAGTCCCTGGATGAAAGAAAAAGTACCCTGCAATCGCTCGCAGGCAGGCATGCATCCCTGGAAGCGCTGCAGCAGGCGGCTCTGGGCCAGCAGGATGATGCTGAAGTCAGCTGGCTGGAAAAACACGGTATGGGTGGCCAGCCACGTCTTGCAGAGAAGATCCAGGTTCAGGATGGCTGGGATGTCGCTGTGGAAACCGTTCTGGGTGATTACCTGCAGGCCGTCTGTGTTGATGGCATGGATCCCCTGACCTCCATTCTGGGTGATTTTGACGAAGGTCGCCTGAATTTCGTGACCTCTTCAGTTCCCGGAAACCCGGCAGCTGCATCCGCCGATTCCCTGACGACCAAAGTCTCTGGTGATGATTCTGTGCAGTCATTGCTGCATGGCATTTTGACGGCCCCTGACCTGGTATCAGCCATGGCACTGCGCGGTAGCCTGCAGCCCGGTCAATCTGTGGTGACACCGGACGGTATCTGGATGGGTGCAGGCTGGCTTCGCGTCACCCGTGACAAAGATGCCAGGGCTGGTGTGATCAAGCGGCAGCAGGAACTGGAGAGTCTGGGTCGTGATCTGTCATCCACGGAAGCAGATGTCGAGAGGCTCAGCGCAGAACTGGAATCCGGTATGGCGGTTCTGCATCAGGCTGAATCGGAACGTGATCAGCAGCAGAAGCGTTTGTCGGAACAGCAACGTGCATTTGGCGAAACCAGGGCACAACTGGGCGCCAAGCGTGTCCAGGCGGAGCAGATTCGCAACGACCTCGCACGAGCCAACAAAGAGATTGAAGAAACGATTGCGCAGCAGGAGGAAGACCAGTCTACCCTGCGCGAAGCGCGTAACCAGTTGCAGTCCGCGCTGGACGCGATGGAAGAAGACACCCTTCGCCGTGATGAACTGGTGAAACGTCGGGAATCGATCACGGCCCAGCTGAACGATGCTCGTGACAAGGCCCGCAGCGACAGCGCCGCGGCCCACCAGCTGGCGCTGCGTGTGCAATCCCTGAACTCGCAGATTGCCTCGACCCAGCAGGCGACGGATCGTTTAAGCGAGCAGGAGCAGATTCTGCAGAATCGACGCAGTAGCCTGGAAGAAAACATCCGTGCCAGCCAGGAACCCCAGGGGCAGTTGAAAACTGAACTTGAGCAACAACTCGAGAAACGCCTGGAAGTGGAAAACGAGCTGGCGGGCGTGCGGCAGAAATCGGAAGGCACGGAACATGATATCCGCCAGCTGGAACAGTCCCGTTCCGGTGTGGAGGAACAGATCGAAACCGTACGTGGCAGCCTTGAAAAAGTTCGCCTCGACAGGCAGACGCTTGAAGTCAGGCGGTCAACCATCGATGAACAGCTCCAGGACGATAAACAGGTGCTCGATGAAGTTCTGGCGGCACTTCCTGAAGATGCCAATGAAGAAGAATGGGAACAGAACCTGACCCGGATGGGTAACCGGATTCAGAGGCTGGGTGCCATCAACCTTGCGGCGATTGATGAGTTCAAGGTGCAGTCCGAGCGCAAGCAGTACCTGGATGCGCAGAATGAGGACCTTGAAAAAGCACTCGCCACCCTGGAGAACGCGATTCGCAAGATTGATATCGAGACACGTACAAGATTCAAGGAAACTTTTGACAAGGTGAACAGCAAACTGCAGCAGCTGTTTCCAAAATTGTTTGGCGGTGGGCACGCCTACCTTGAGATGACAGGTGAAGACCTGCTGGATACGGGCGTTGGCATCATGGCTCGTCCGCCCGGCAAACGTAATGCCAGCATCCACCTGCTTTCAGGTGGTGAGAAGGCACTGACGGCAATTGCCCTCGTGTTCTCGATCTTCAATCTGAATCCCGCGCCGTTCTGCCTGCTCGATGAGGTGGATGCGCCGCTTGATGATGCAAACGTCGTCAGGTACACCGACATGGTGAAAGAAATGTCACGCACTGTGCAATTCATCTTCATTACGCACAACAAGATTGCGATGGAGATGGGTGAACAGCTCATGGGTGTGACCATGCACGAACCTGGTGTTTCCCGGCTCGTGGCAGTAGATGTAGATGAAGCAGTAGCAATGGCCGCCGTTTAGGGCTGTGGCTGGAATGAATAGCGAAAGCTGGGATCGATAGCTGGGAGAGAAGCTGTGGATTTTGATTTGCGACAATGGCTGCTGATACTGGGACCGGTATTCATCGTCGGTGTACTCCTGCACGGCTACATTCGCATGCGTGCCGGACAGAACGAAATCAGGATGAAACTGGACAAGGATTTCCTGAGCAAACCTGGCGAAGAGCCCAGTCTGGATGACCTGAACCTGTTGCGCGCCGAGTTGCCCAATGGCGGCGCCCGTGTCATCAGGGCTGATGGCTCGGAAGTGCCAGTATTGATGGAATCTGTGGACGTGCCGTCGGTTTCTGCCGGGGAACCGGAGCAGCAGGAGCTGATACAACCCGCCATCAGCGCAATTGACGAACCTGAATCCCCTGTCAGTCAAACAGCTCAGGAATCCGTTCGCGAAATACCCAAGGCACCTCCTGTGAGGAAAGCGCCGCCCGCTAAAGCCCCTGAAGCGCCAACCGAAGTTGAGCAGGCAGTGGCAGAAGAAAAAGAAGAGCAACCCGAGAAGCCAAAGCCCGAGAAGCCAAAGCCCGAGAAATTTGTGGTGATACATGTGCTTGCGCTGGATACCCATTTCGGCGGACAACCGCTTCTTGAGGTACTCCTGGATGCTGGTATGACATTTGGCGAGATGGATATCTTTCACAAGCTGGACGCTGCCGGAGAGCCCCTGTTCAGCCTCGCCAGCGCCGTAGAACCGGGCACCTTTGATATGGCAACCATGGAAGAGTTTTCCACACCCGGTGTTACGTTTTTTATGCGTGTTCACGAGCTGTCAGACCCCATCTCTGTGCTCGATGACATGCTTGCTGTTGCAGATTCGATTGCGCTTGAGCTGGGTGGTGAACTGCGTGACGAGACTCGCAGCGTAATGACATCCCAGACGATTGAACATTGCCGTCAATCTGTCCAGGAATTCCAGTTTAAGCACTCCGCTTAACGCTGAGCGGGACGCATGGCGGCATCAAAGAAGATTGTTGATGAAATAAACCGACTGCGCGTTGAGCTTGATCGTCACAATTATCTCTACCATACGCTGGACCAGTCTGAGATCAGTGACGCAGAATTTGACCGTCTGTTCCATCAGCTGAAAGCGCTGGAAACTGAACACCCGGAACTTGTTACCGAAGACTCCCCCACCCAGCGCGTCGGGTCAGCACCGCTCGAATCATTCAGCCAGGTCCAGCATGAAATGCCGATGTTGTCACTGGACAACGCTTTTGGTGACGAGGACATGCTGGACTTCGACCGACGCGTGCGAGCCAGGCTGGAACGTAGCGAAGAATATAGAGTGCGTTATACCTGCGAGCCGAAGATCGACGGAGTCGCCGTGTCCCTCATGTATGAAAATGGTCGCCTGGTCCGGGGCGCGACTCGCGGTGATGGCACAACCGGGGAGGATATCACCCAGAACGTGCGGACGATTGAATCCATTCC
Source organism: Pseudomonadales bacterium (assembly GCA_016779585.1). Taxonomy (GTDB): domain Bacteria; phylum Pseudomonadota; class Gammaproteobacteria; order Pseudomonadales; family Azotimanducaceae; genus UBA9659. The sequence goes on along the minus strand of JADHNI010000031.1, from coordinate 18,967 downwards.
ATTGAAGCTGCATGGCAAAGGCCATCCTTCGCGCCTGGAAATCAGGGGTGAGGTCTATTTCCCTCGTTCCGGGTTCGACAAGATGAACGCTGAAGCAGAAAAAGCCGGGCAGAAGGTCTTTGCCAACCCAAGGAACGCTGCAGCAGGCACATTGCGCCAGCTGGATTCAAGGTTGACCGCCAAACGACCACTGACGATGTTTGCCTACAGTGTTGGGCTCGTTGAAGGAGGCGAACTACCTGCCGCCCATTCCGATATTCTGGCGATACTGAAAACCTGGGGTATCAGGGTAAACCCGTTGATTGAAACGGTAGAGGGTGTGGGTGCCTGCCTTGAATACTACGAACGGATGCTCATCGAAAGGCCGTCACTCGATTACGAGATTGACGGCGTCGTCTTCAAGGTCGACAACCTGGATGAACAGGCAACCCTTGGGATGCTCACGCGGACACCACGCTGGGCCATTGCACACAAGTTTCCCGCTGAGGAAGGCATTACGATACTCGAGGATGTAGAGTTCCAGGTCGGCCGGACGGGTGCAGTGACACCGGTAGCTCGTCTGCAGCCGGTCCAGGTTGGTGGCGTCACGATCAGCAATGCCACCCTGCACAACATGGATGAAATTGCGCGCCTCGATCTGGTGATTGGTGACACTGTTGTCATACAGCGTGCCGGCGATGTTATTCCCAAGGTTGTTGGCTTTGTGCCGGAAAAGCGTCCGAAAAAAACACGCATGGTTGAATTGCCGGGGACATGTCCTGCCTGTGGTTCCGAGGTCCTTAAACCTGAAGGTGAGGTCATTGCCCGTTGTACTGGCGGACTCCAGTGTTCCGCTCAGCGCAAAGAAAGCATCAGGCACTTTGCCTCGCGACTGGCGCTGGATATCGAGGGACTTGGTGACAAGCTGGTTAACCAGCTGGTGGATGAAGACCTGATCGAAAGTCCCGCAGACCTGTTCAAACTGACTGAAGCACAACTGGTCAAGCTGGAACGGATGGCACCGAAATCCGCCAACAACCTGCTTGAGGCGCTGGAGAAGAGCAAGATAACGACGCTCCCCAGGTTTATCTATTCCCTGGGTATTCAGGAGGTAGGCGAATCAACGGCACGCAACCTGGCCCAGTTTTTTAAGGGGCTGGACGTTCTTCGCTCGGCAGATGAAGAGACCCTGCAGGAAGTTCCGGACGTCGGGCCTGTCGTTGCGCAAAAAATTGCGCATTTTTTCCAGCAGGATGTGAACAACCAGGTTATTAACCAGTTTATAGCCAGCGGCGTTCGTTGGGAGCAAGAAGAGGAAACTGGCGATCCTGAAGCATTGCTGGGAGAAACTTATGTGCTGACAGGTACCCTGTCGTCACTTACCCGCAATGAAGCCAAGGCGAGGCTGCAATCGCTCGGTGCCAGGGTGTCAGGGTCGGTTTCGGCGAAAACGAGCTATGTGGTCGCAGGCGATGCGGCGGGTTCCAAGTTAACCAAAGCGCAGTCCCTGGGTGTTGCGATTATGGATGAGGATGCGCTTATCGAATTACTGGAGAAGCACGGTGCCTGATTTTCGAGCTGGTTCCATTTTGCTCCTGTTGGTGTTTCTGGCCGGCTGCGCCAGCAAGCCACCGGATAACGCAGAAAATATCTGTGAAGTGTTTGATGACAAGCGAGGCTGGTACAAGCATGCGCGTAAATCTTCACGCCGCTGGGGCACGGATATCTCGGTGATGATGTCAATGATGTACCAGGAATCTTCGTTCAGGGCACGGGCCAAACCTCCACGAAAGAAATACCTGGGTTTTATTCCCGGGCCGCGTCCGGCAAGTGCCTACGGGTATGCCCAGGCAATTGACGAGACCTGGCGAACCTACAAGCGTTCTACGGGTCGAAGAGGAGCGGATCGCAATGACTTCAAGGATGCGATAGATTTTATTGGCTGGTACAACGACCAGAGTCAGCGCAAGAACAATATTGCCAAGACCGACGCTTATCACCTCTATCTCGCTTACCACGAGGGGCAGGGTGGTTTTGCGCAGCGTTCATTCAAGAACAAGCAATGGCTGAAGGACGTTGCGACAAAAGTTTCAAGACGCTCGGGAACCTATCGCGCCCAGTTGGATGGCTGTGAAGCAAAGTTCAACCGTGGATTTTTCCGCCGCCTGTTTTCCTAGAGGCTTCCACCTAATTCCCTGGCAGCATACTGCCCTGCATGGGTTCGAGTTCCCGCAAATCAAGATGCGGCGCGTCTCGGTCCTTCGCGTCGCGCTGCAGTTCTTCGTGGAGTTGCCCGTCGGTCTGTTTCTGTTACTTTCAAATCTGTTCTGCGATCGTCCTGTTGCCTTCGATCTGTGCCACGACGGTCGCCGGTTCGTCGTTCAGTAGTCATGTTGGTTCCCGAAAATTCATGAGTCTTGTCTCATGGTGAACGCCCGCGACAGTTCCGTCAAGGAGTTCATGGCTCATACTAGACTGTCTGGTTTGTTAGTCATCATAGGAAATGCGATAGATGACGTTGCCGTGGTCGTCAGATAACAGAAGGCTGCCATCGGGTAGTGGTAACAGGTCAACGGGCCTTCCCCAGGCAACATTGTCCTGCAGCCATCCATCCATGAAAGTCTCTGACTCACCTGTCTCCGGGTCGACCAGTGTCAGTCGGTAACCCACGTGCCCGGCTTCGGGCGTCCGGTTCCAGGAACCATGTTCCGCCACCAGCAGTTTCCCATGGTACTTCTCTGGAAACATGTCTCCCCCGTAGAAGTGCAAACCCAGGGGCGCCGTGTGTGCGCCGAGTTCAGTCACCGGGGCTTCGAAATCGAAACCCTCGCGCTGGAATTCAGGGTCAGGCACATCCTTGCCATGGATGTGCGGGTAGCCAAAATGCAGGCCAGGTTCCGGGGCGCGGTTCACTTCGCAGGGTGGTATTTCATCGCCCATCAGGTCGCGGCCATTGTCCGTGAACCACAGGTCGCCGGTTTCCGGGTGCCAGGTAAAGCCCACGCTGTTCCTGACACCGCTGGCGTAAACCTCGGGATCCTTGTCTTCGAGATCCATGCTCATGATGGTGGCGAACCAAGGATTTTCCGCAAGGCAGATGTTGCACGGCGCACCAACGTTAAAATAAAGCCGTTCGTCGGGACCGAAAGCCAGGTACTTCCAGCCATGGTGTCGCTTGTCCGGCAACTCATTGTAGAAGACCTCGGGTTCAGGACTTTGTCGAAAGCTCTGGTCGATGTTCGGGTACCTGAAGATGGTTTCTATTGCTCCGACGTAAAGATCGTTCCCGGAAAGGGCAATGCCCGATGGCAGGCTTAGACCCCTGTCAATTTCAATAACCTCGTCGGCGACGTGGTCACCATTTTGGTCAATGACGGCGTACAGATTCCCGGCCCGTCGGGATCCCGCATAGACAATCCCGGACTCGCTGCGTGCGAGCTGACGGGGATTGGTCAGCTCTGCAAACACCTCGACTTTGAAACCCTCCGGCATCTTCAGGTGGTGCAGCGGAAGATCATGTGCCTCAGCAGCAGTGACCCACGCCAGCAGTAGCATGAAGCTGACAGGGATGCCTGCGATTGGTGATATCATCTGTTTCATGTCGCTGTCTCTTACTTTAGTTTCCGGGTTGATCTAGATGCTTGGTGATCCGCTGAAAGAAGAGATTCAGACCGCCTATTCACTTCTGCTGGACGAGAAAGGATATCGCGCCCGGCACTGCCAGAAAACCATGATCGCCGAGATTGCCCGAACGCTCGGTGATGAAGAATCCGAACAGCACATTTGCGTTGTCGAGGCTGGTACCGGTACCGGTAAAACGGTCGCTTATGCCATGGCAGCGATTCCCATCGCAAAGCACCTGAAAAAGAAGGTGGTCATCGCGACAGCCACGGTGGCTCTGCAGGAACAGATTGTCTACCAGGACCTCCCGGATATCCGCAAGCACTCGGGTCTTGAGTTTTCTTATGCGCTGGCCAAGGGGCGTCGTCGGTACGTTTGCCTGTCGCGGCTTGATCTTGCCCTGCAGGAAGGCAACAGCATGAACCATACGCTGTCTTTCTTTGATGAGCAGCGCCCTGGGGAAAGCCGCGATGATAACGTGATTTTTGATGCCATGGTGACGTCCCTTGGTAAAGGAGAGTGGGATGGCGAACGCGACAGCTGGCCGGAAGAACTGGACGGTTCGACCTGGGGTCGTGTCAGCACGGATCATGCACAATGCACCCAGCGTCGATGTTCACATTATGAAAACTGCTATTTCTACCGAGCGCGTGAGAATGTTCACCGTGTTGATGTCATCGTCACCAACCAGGACCTGGTGCTCTCGGATCTGATGATGGGTGGCGGTGCTGTTCTGCCGGACCCGGAAGATACCATTTACATTTTTGATGAGGGTCACCACCTGCCGGAAAAAGCCGGTAATCACTTTTCCCATGTCTTATCCCTATACGGGACGCGAGGCTGGTTGCAGCAGATGGCGACCTCACTTAGCCTGGCTCAGGCGGATGTACCGGGTTTCACTTATATCCTGGATGGCCTTGATGAGATTGTGGATCAGGCCTGCGAGCGGCTGGACGATGCTGCGGCAATTCTGCAGGCATTGCAGCCCGAAGCAGAAGCCACAGATGATGGCTGGCTGTATCGCTATCCGAACGGCGTGCTCGATGAAGAGATTGCGCGTGCTGCGGCAACGCTGGCAACCAGCTTCGAGCGGCTGGACAGCCTCGTTGAACAGCTCCTGCCGGTTATAGAAAGCACCATAGAAGAAACACCGGTAGCGGCGAGGGAACCCCTGGAACACTGGCTGTCCGTGGTGGGTGCCATGTCGGATCGGCTCAGTTCAGCCCTGGGACTCTGGCAGAACTATGCCAGCCCCGAAATGGTGCCACCTTATGCCCGTTGGGTGCGATTCAGTGCCATGTCACAGGTAGAGGGGATGGAGATGCAGCTCGCAAGCCATCCGGTTTCTGTCTCCGATGAACTTCACGAAAGACTATGGTCGCGGTGTGCGGGTGCGGTGCTGACGTCTGCGACCATTTCGGTGGCCAGGGATTTCGCTTCTTTCCAGATGAAGTCGGGAATTGATGCCTCGCAGCAGTTCGCAAGCCTGCCCAGTCCTTTCCGTTTCCAGGAACAGGCAACACTTCGTATTCCGGCCATGGAGTCTGATCCCGGTGACGCTGATGCACATACCGCAGAACTGGCAGGGCTGATACCAGATCTTGCCAGGGAAGAGCGGGGCACGCTGGTGCTGTTTACCTCCTGGCGGCAGATGCTGCGGGTCTATGATGAGATGGAATCGGTTTTCAGGGGCCAGGTGCTGATGCAGGGTGATCTGTCCAAGATGGAGATACTGACTCGTCACAAGCAGGCGATCGACGACGGGGAGGCAAGTACCATCTTCGGGCTTGCCAGCTTTGCGGAGGGTGTCGATCTGCCTGGTGACTATTGTAAGCACGTCATCATTGCCAAGATTCCATTTGCGGTCCCGGATGATCCGGTGGATGCAACCCGCTCGGAGTGGATTGAATCACGGGGCGGCAACGCCTTTTACGAGGTGATGCTGCCTGGTGCGGTGCTCAGGGTGGTTCAGGCCGCCGGGCGTCTACTGAGAACCGAGACCGATTCCGGGAAGGTCACCATCCTCGATCGCCGGGTCGTGACTCGCAGGTACGGGCGGGTCATCCTGGATTCACTGCCGCCGTTTGCCCGTGAAATTTCCTGAGTTTCATCCAAAAGACTACAGAGAGCTTGCTCGTGTCGTCGCGTCCCGGCTGGTTGAGACAGAGGGTTTTGTGGTATTCGGTATCGCTGGTGCTCAGGGTACCGGCAAGAGCACCTTTACCGGAATGTTGGCGAATGAACTTTCACGGATTCATTCGGAAACCGTCGTCTCACTGTCGCTGGATGACTTTTACCTTACCCGTGATGAACGGGTCAGTCTGTCCAGAGATGTTCATCCGCTCCTGCTCACCAGGGGTGTGCCTGGCACCCACGATGCCTCTCTGATGTTATCCACGATCGAGCAGCTTCGGGCTGGGAAAGTCGTTGGGGTGCCCGTATTCGACAAGGCTATGGATGACCGTGAAGTCCAGTCGAAGCGTGTCGGCCCTGCCAGGATCGTACTTTGCGAGGGCTGGTGCTGGGGTGCCCGACCGGAGCCTGAATCCCGGCTGCAATTGCCGGTGAATGCGCTGGAGGCCGAGCAGGATGCAGATGGTCGGTGGCGGCATTGGGTCAACAACAAGCTTATGGAATACCAGTCGCTTTTTACGGCAGATGGCCTGCTTTATCTTGCGGCGCCGTCCTTTGATGCCATCCTGCAGTGGCGCTGGGAGCAGGAGCAGGATCTAGCCAGTAAACGTCAAGGGAGTAAGATCATGCCCCGTGAGGACGTTGCCGGTTTCGTTGCTTTTTACCAAAGAATCACAAGCTGGATGCTCGAAGAGATGCCAGCGAGGGCGGACATTACCGTCAGGCTGGGTGACGGACACAGGATTGACAGGATCGCTACTCGCTGAATTCAGGCGGCGTTCAGTGTGATCCCCGTAATTTGTCACTTATCAGCGACTTATGAACCTGCAATCCCGGTGATACACTGAATATGATGAAAGTTTTCCTGATTCTGCTCCTCGCGCTTTTTTCTGCATACGGGGTTGCGGATGACAATCACCGGTCCACGACCAGGGACAAATCACAGAAAATGAACGTCCAGCCCAATCGGCTTTTACCGGCACCACGCCCTGGTATCTCCAACCAGCGGGCCGCAAGCCTGGTAATGGAGCGCTATTCCGGTTCCCGTATCCTGGGAGTTTCTCTCATGGATGCCCAGGGACCACCTGTTTACAAGGTCAGGACTCTGTCACCCAACGGTGTGGTTCGTTCGGTCTTCGTCGACGGTAGCTCCGGCGAGGTTTTTGAGTAATGTCACGGAGGATTTTACTGGCTGAAGACGAGGACATCCTTCGCGAGCAGCTGCTCGAGATTCTCACTCGTCATCGTTACTCCGTAGACGCGGCAGTTGATGGCGCCCAGGCTTTGTCCTACGGAGAAAGTGAGTTTTATGACCTCGCGATCGTTGACCTTGGCCTGCCCAAGATGAACGGCATGGAAGTTATCAGCCGACTGCGTGACGAGGGCAAGGATTACCCGGTTCTGATACTGACCGCCCGGGCTGACTGGCAGGACAAGGTAGAAGGTCTTGCTGCAGGTGCGGACGACTACCTGGTCAAGCCTTTCCATGTGCAGGAGTTACTGGCCCGAATCGAGGCGTTGATTCGTCGCGCCTCCGGTGCGATCACACGGGACATGACGATCGGCCCGATCAGCCTCGATTCCAGGGCCAAAAGTGTTCGCGTCAATGGCGATGCGATTGACCTGACGGCGTTTGAATTCAATTTACTCGAATACCTCATGTTGCATCCAGGGCATGTGATTTCGAAAAGCGAGTTGACCGAACATCTTTATCACCAGGACTTCGATCGAGACAGCAACGTGATCGAGGTATTTGTCGGGCGCCTGCGCCGCAAGCTGGATCCTGAAAATCAGCTGAAACCGATCGAAACTGTCAGGGGGCAGGGTTACCGGTTCGGGCTGGGTGAATGACCTCTTTAGGGAGCGTCGATTCCGGAGGCTCTCTTCGTGTCCGTATGCTTCTGTCAGCGACCCTCGTGCTGGCAGTGTTCCTGGGCGTTATTGGTCTGGTGCTGGATAATGCCTACCGGCAAAGCGCTGAGCAGGGTGTTGCCGAGCGTCTGCAGCTCCACATCTATGGTTTGATTTCTGTCACCCAGGAAGATCGGAGCCAGGATCAGGTGGCGTTGTTTCTGCCGCAGGAACTCCAGGAGCCGCATTTCAATACCCTCGGCACCGGTCTTTTTGGCGTGTTGTTTGATCAATCCGGCTCGGAAGTCTGGCGCAGTGTCTCGGCTATTGATCTGTTGTTCAGCCGCGAGGAAGTTGCAGAGCTGGTTGCGGCGCAGGAACCTGGCGTGATGACCTTTGGCCAACTGAACAATGTGAAGTATCACGGGGCGCTGTTCTACACAAACTATCCCGTGATATGGCAAAGCGACCTGGGTGAATCCCGTTTTGTTTACGTGGTACTTCAAAATATTGAGCCTTACCGCAATGAAGTCGCACGATTCAGAAACAGCCTTTGGGGCTGGTTGATCGCAGGCGTGGTGCTGCTCGCCGGCGCACAGGCTGCGATCATGTACTGGGGATTATCGCCAATCACTGGTTTGGAACAGGACCTGAAGGCGATCGAAGAGGGAAAACAAGCCTATCTGGAGGGTCGTTACCCGAGCGAGATCAGCGGTGTCACGCGCAGTCTAAATCTTTTGCTTGCAGCAGAACGTGAACAACGGGAAAGGTATCGGACCACACTGGCTGACCTGGCGCACAGCCTGAAGACTCCCCTTGCGATTCTTAAAGCCGAGGCGCAAAAAAACTCAGCCCAGGCAGCCGAGATCGATGAGCAGGTCGACCGGATGAACGAAATCGTTTCGTATCAGCTCGAACGTGCAGTCACACGAACCAGCATGCTGGTGAAGCAGAGTATCCCTGTTGCTGTTGTGGCTGAGAAGCTGAAAACCGCCTTGCAGCGGGTATACGTGGACAAACAGGTTGAAATAACGATTAATGCGGAAGCTGCCGAGTTTTCAGGTGATGAGCGCGACCTTATGGAAATGTTAGGAAATCTCATGGATAACGCCTGCAAGTATGGCAAAGGCAGGGTGTGTCTTACCGCAATACAATCCGGGGATGCTCTCGAAATCATGGTTGAAGACAATGGACCCGGCATCGATGCAGAAAGTCGGCATCGCGTTCTTGAGCGCGGTATGCGGCTCGACAGCAGGGAAGGTGGCCAGGGTATTGGCCTGGCCGTGGTGTCGGAAATTGTCCACCGTTACGGTGGTGACATCGGTATTGATGACTCCGAACTGGGCGGTGCGAGGATCAGGCTGCTGTTCGCCTGATCGGAAGCTACAGGGCGTTGTGTGAACCGTCACACATGGGAACCCCGCCGGTTTTCTTGCAGCCACAGAAGTACACGGTTTTTGACTCTGTAGCCTCAAACCTGGCGGGCAGGAATTCAGTGTCCTGGTGTGATCCGTCGCAGAAAGGCTGTTTGGCACTCTTCCCGCATGAACACCAGAAATAGGATTTACCTTCCTCGACGTCAACAGCGTAGGGTGCTTTTTGTGCGACAACAGGTTCGCTCATGGTGATTTTCCAGTTGGTTGGTTGATAGTGAATTTACGCCAGCATAGACAACCGGGCCGTTCTTGAAAACCCTGTGGACACCCCCTATGATCCAAGGTCTTTTGTGGCGCGGGTTACTCCCGCGGTAGTTAATTTCCAGGGGTAAAATATGGATTTCTCTTTCTCCGAAGAGCAGGGGCTTTTGCAGGATAGCGTTCAGCGCTTCATTCAGAACGATTATGCGTTTGATGCGAGGCAGAAGCTGTTCAAGACTGATGAAGGTTTCAGCCGTGACAACTGGGCAAGCTTCGCCGAACTGGGTTGGCTGGCCCTGCCTTTCTCAGAGGAATCCGGTGGTTTTGGCGGAACAGCGGTTGAGACCATGATTCTGATGGAAGAGTTTGGCAAAGGCCTGGTGGTAGAGCCTTATGTTTCCACCGTGATCATGGCCGGTTCCGTGATTGAGGCCGGTGGTACTGCCGCTCATAAAGAGGGTCCGCTTGCAGAGATCATGGCAGGCAGCAAACTCGCCGCCCTCGCCTACGTTGAACCCCAGGCCAGGTTTAACCTCGCCGATGTGACAACAACCGCGACTGCTGATGGCGATACCTACAAGATCAACGGATTCAAGGGTGTCGTTCTCGGTGGGCCTTCAGCGGACCTTTTGGTTGTTCCCGCGAGAACGTCAGGCGACCAGAAAGATGAATCTGGCATCACCTTGTTCCTGGTGGAAGCTTCAGCATCCGGTATCTCCAGGCGGGATTACCCAACCATTGATGGCCTGCAGGCATCAGAGATAACGTTCGACAATGTCAGCGTCAGTGCCGATGACGTTCTTGGTGAAGTTGATGGCGGTCTGGCGCTGCTCGAGAAGGGCATCGACAATGGGATTCTGGCCGTTGGCGCAGAAGCGGTTGGTGCAATGGAAGTGCTGTACAAGACCACGGTTGAATACTGTAAGACCCGAGAGCAGTTTGGTCAGCCAATTGGCAAGTTCCAGGTGTTGCAGCATCGCATGGTGGATATGTTCATGGAACATGAGCAGGCCAAGTCTCTGCTCTACATGGCGGCGCTGCGCATGAGCGAAGACGACGAGGTCGAGGCGAAAAAAGCGATTTCTGCCCTGAAGGTACAGATTGGTAAAGGCGGTCGGTTTGTCGGCCAGAATGCCATCCAGCTGCATGGCGGCATGGGTATGACTGATGAGCTCAATGTCGGTCATTACTTCAAGCGCATCACGGCCATTGAAACCCTGTTTGGTAATGTCGACTACCACCTGAAGAAGTACGCCAACGTCGCATGACGGAATCCACCTACACAACACCCGACTGGTTCTGGGAAGCGATTGATACCAAACCGGAATCAGGTTTCGTGGATGTTGAAGGTTCGGACATCAACTACCTGTACTGGAGCGAAGCGGGCAACCCGGGTTTGCTCTTTGTTCATGGCCACAATGCACACGCCCATTGGTGGGACTTCATTGCGCCCAGCTACAAAGATGACTACTACACCGTCGCACTCGACCTCTCAGGCATGGGTGACAGCGATCACCGCGACGAGTACTCCGCTGAGATGTATGCAAAAGAAATCATCGCGGTAGCCGATCATTGCAACATGGGTCCGGAGACTATTCTGGTCTCCCACAGCTTTGGCGGCGTCATGTCGATCAAGGCAGTGGCGCAGAACCCGGACCGGTTTAAAGGACTCATCCTGCTGGATTCCGGTGTAAAACATCCTGACGATGTAAAACCGCCCGAGCCGGAACGCCTGGCAAGAGCGAAACTCTATCCGACGTCAGAGATCGCGCAATCAAGGTTCAGGCTGCAGCCGCCGCAGCAGTGTGTGAACCAGTACATTGTTGACCATATTGCGAGAAATTCGGTGGAGTACATCGACGAGGGTTTTGGCTGGAAGTTTGATGAGGAGCAGCGTACCCGGATGAAAGCCTACGCAGACCTCGAAGATGATTTTAAAGCGATCACGACAAAGTGTGCGTTGATCTATGGGGCTTACAGTGAGTCCTTCAGTGCGAGGAGTGCCGGCTATATGAAAGAACTGCTGCCGCACCTCGAGGTCACCGAACTCGCGGATGCCCAGCATCACCTCTTCCTGGACCAGCCGCTGACTTTCATGGAAACGCTCAGCGCCCAGCTCGACACCTGGAAGTAACTCAAACCCTAAAAGTTTTCTATATTTGCGCGCCTAACCGCTCCCTCCCGATTGTGCCACCCTTTGGGAATAGGAGCCGTCTATCCAGCGAGCGGTGCCCGGAAGGCATACCGGAGGGAGCAAGCGGTAAGGCGAAACTCATAAATGACTGGGCACAAAAAAGGGAGCATAAAGCTCCCTTTTTCTGATCACATGGCGTGATGGTTTAGCAGGACTCGAACAGCCCTGAGCTACCTGCGTTAGCAGGACTCAAACAGCCCTGAGCTACCTGCGTTAGCAGGACTCAAACAGCCCTGCTGCTCCCATACCACCACCAATACACATCGACACAATGCCGTACTTCTTCTCACGACGTTTCAGTTCGCGAACAATATGACCTGTCAGGCGTGAACCAGTCATGCCGAACGGGTGACCGATGGAGATAGAACCACCGTTAACGTTGTAGATCTCGGGGTCTATTTCCAGCGTGTCGCGGCAGTACAGGCACTGGGAAGCAAACGCTTCGTTCAACTCAACCAGGTCAATGTCGTTCATGGTCAGACCGGTGCGCTCGAGCAGCTTGGGTACTGCAAATACAGGGCCGATACCCATTTCGTCAGGCTCGCAACCGGCAACAGTCCAGCCGCGGAAGTAAGCCATTGGCTCAAGACCAAGCTGCGCAGCGCGGTCAGCGCTCATGACCAGGGTCATCGAAGCGCCATCAGAGAGTTGGGAAGCGTTGCCAGCTGTTACTGTGCCGTCTTCCTCGAAAGCAGGCTTCAGCTTGGCGAGACCTTCAAGCGTGGTTTCAGGGCGGTTACATTCGTCGCCGACACAAACGCCATCCACAATTTCTGTTGCACCGGTTTCCTTGTCGACCACTTTCTGCCACTTGGTAGCCATTGGCACAATTTCGTCGTCAAACAGGCCGGCCTGCTGAGCGGCCGCTGTTCGCTTCTGGCTTTCCAGGGAAAACTCGTCCTGGTACTCACGAGTAATGTTGTAACGGCGCGCTACTACTTCGGCGGTGTTACCCATGGCCATGAAGATGTCCGGGGACTTCTCACGGATTGTCGGGTGAGGTTGGGATTTACCCGGCTCTTGTCGCTGGCCTGCTGAGATGGATTCAACACCACCCGCGATCATCACATCAGAACAGCCACTGGCAATCTGGTTTGCCGCGAAAGCAATGGAGTTCAGGCCGGAAGAACAGGCCCGGCTGATAGTTGATCCTGAAGTTGTCACGGGCAGCCTGGAGAGGATAACAGCCAGTCGAGCCAGGTTTCCGCCCTGCTCACCAATCTGGCTGGCGGCGCCGACGATGACATCTTCCACTTCTGCCGGATCAAGCGCTGCATTACGCTCAAGGAGTGCGTCGATGCAATGCGCAACCATGTCGTCGGGGCGTGTCAGGTTGAAAGTACCCCGGAAGGACTTGGCCAGTCCTGTTCTAACACTATCTACTATTACTACGTCGCGCATGTTTTCTCCCTCGCGGTTAAGCCTGAAAAAAGGGGGGTATTGTGCCTATATCGACCCGGGCTCTCAAGTTACCGCATAATGGCGGCCTGCAGCGCAATATCGGTACCAGCAATGACTTATCTACTCGCAATCGACCAGGGCACCACGAGTTCTCGAGCCATACTTTTCTCGGTGGCAGGAGAGCAGGTGGGTGTGGCCCAGCAGGAGTTCCACCAGCACTTTCCGGAGGATGGCTGGGTAGAACATGACCCGGAAGACATCTGGCAGTCGACCATTGGCGTCTGTCGAGCCGTTTTGAGTGAGCAGGGCGTTTCCGCTGCAGATATTGCTGGCATTGGTATCACCAACCAGCGGGAAACAACGATTGTCTGGGACAGACATACCGGGGAGCCGGTCTACAGGGCCATCGTCTGGCAGGACCGGCGGACAGCAGATTTCTGTGAGGAGCTCAAGGGAGAAGGCCTGGAGCCCTGGTTCACTGAAAAAACAGGTTTGCTGCTCGACCCTTATTTTTCAGGCACCAAGGTGAAATGGATTCTTGATCACGTGGATGGGGCGCGAGAAAGGGCGAAAAATGGCGATCTACTATTCGGTACCGTCGATACGTTTCTACTCTGGCGCCTCACAGGTGGTCAGTCCCACAAGACTGATGCAACCAATGCCTCGCGGACACTCCTTTTTAATATCCATACGCAGGCATGGGATGAAGAACTGCTGGCTCGACTGAATATCCCGGCGGCCATGCTGCCTGAGGTTGAAGACTGCAGCGCTGACTTTGGTGAGACCGAATCTGGTGTCTTTGGTGGATCGATTCCCGTGCTCGGCATCGCCGGAGATCAGCAGGCCGCGCTGATTGGTCAGGGATGCTTTGAGACAGGCATGATCAAAAGTACCTACGGGACGGGTTGTTTTGTCATCATGAATACCGGCCACGAAGCGATTACCTCGCAGAACAAGCTGCTTACCACCGTTGCCTACCGCCTGAATGGTGAAGTTACCTATGGACTTGAAGGCAGTATCTTTATTGCCGGGGCAGCGGTTCAGTGGTTGAGAGACGGGCTTAAACTGATTACCAGCGCTTCTGAATCAGAGGCCATCGCTTCAGGCCATCCAACCAGTCACGGGGTGTATCTCGTACCCGCCTTCACAGGCCTGGGTGCGCCCTATTGGGATCCCAACGCCCGGGGTGCCATCCTGGGCTTAACCCGGGATTCCGGTATTGGCGATATTGTGACCGCGACTCTGCAGAGTGTGTGTTTCCAGACCCAGGATCTCCTGTCCGCCATGCAACATGATGGCGCGGTTCCGACAATACTGCGGGTTGATGGTGGCATGGTGGAGAACAACTGGGTCGTGCAGCACCTCGCCGATATCCTCCAGTTGCCCGTGGACCGTCCCCAGGTCATCGAAACCACGGCACTTGGTGTGGCCTACCTGGCAGGCCTTAAAGCGGGCGTGTTCGGTAATACAGAGGAATTGGGCAAGCAGTGGCGACTGGAGCGACGCTTCGAGCCGGAAATGGCCTCTGAAACTGCCCATGGGCTCTATCATGGCTGGCTGGATGCTGTTAATCGCGTAAGAACCTAGCCTCGCTTTACAAAACCCTTACATAGTCGGCCAAAAAACGCCATACAAGCCTATCGTAGCAGCCTAGAATTCCTCCATTCTCATCCGGTAACAGCAGGGCGCGGGCACCCAATGGCCACCATCGACGACATCCATGTGCAGCAGAAGGCGCGGATCTACCGTGTCGCGACCCTGGGTGCCGGAATCTTTATTCACCTGATGGTCTGCTGGACCGTCATGTCCATCGGCTTCATGAACATCAGCCCGGTTGAGCTGTTTGCACTATCTTCTCTGTCTGTCGCCGGTTTTGTATTTCTTGCTGTTCTGATCGGCATAGAGTGGAACCTCACGCTGGAGGATCCCGATATGGCGGTGCCCCAGATGATCTGGGCGCTCACCGTGGTTGTTATTACCTCGCACTTCGCTGTCGACCTGAAAGCCGTTGTGTTGCTGTCGGGGCTTGCGATGTTGGTGATGGGTGCCAATCGCCTGACCAGGTCCCAGCAGATTTTTGTCGCCTGTTACGGGCTTTTCATCTACATGCTGAGTGTGATGTTCCTCACCCATGTAGATGCCCTTGGCTGGGTCACTGAAATAGTGCTGATCATTGCGTTCTCCCTGGTGCTGTTTTTTGGCCCTGCGCTCTACCAGTTTGAACGGAACGTGATCGAAACCGTGATCACTGACAAGAACGAGGAGTTGGGCAAGGCGCTGGAACAGATCAGGGAGCTGGCGGTTCGCGATGAACTGACCGGTGTCTATAACCGCCGACACCTGATGGAGGTGTTAGGACGTGAAAAGGCCATGGCGGATCGAAAAAATTATACTTTCTCTGTTTGCTACGTGGACCTGGACTACTTCAAGAAGGTCAACGACCGATTCGGGCATGCGACCGGTGATGATGTTTTACGGAGTTTTGCCCGTGTTGCAGAGCATTTAGTTCGCGAAGTGGACTGTGTGGCCCGGATTGGTGGGGAAGAATTTGTGCTTGTCTTCGCAGGTACCAATGAGAAAGATGCGGTCAGGGGTGCTGAGCGTCTGGCTGCAGGACTCAAGGATATGCACGTGACTCGCGCTGAGCCCCGTTACCGGGTCACGGCGTCAGTGGGAATCACCGAATACCGGCAAGGTGACACTATCCAGCAGCTACTCGACCGTGCAGACCGGGCTTTGTATGACGCCAAGCGTACTGGACGAAATAGAATAGTTGTCGCAAACGGCGACGTCACCAGCCTGTCAACGACAATCTGAGCGGAATCCCCAACCTACCCTGAACGCTGTTCGCAGCGGGGCTACCTTATGTTCGCTGGCTCTTACTATCATAAGACTCTCTTAACCTTTAGTCAGTATGGATAAGCGCGCCAGTCCCAGATATGCCATTAGTTTGAACGCCCTGGTACATCCCCAGGTCGGTCGCTCATGGCTATGCCAGATCCAGGATTTCTGTGATGGCGGTATGCTATTGGTTGAACAAAATGGTCGGCCCCGGCGTAACCTTCCCGGCATCAACCAGGGTGAAACCGTTGGGATCCACTTCAGCGTCCCTGCAGACGGCAAAGACAAGCACTTCCGTCTGGAAGGAAAGATTGTTCGGGTGATGGATACCGGTGTCGGTATCAATTTCTCCAAGGGCATGGATGAAGATGCGCTGACTACCCTGAGTGATTATTCTGGTCTGAAACCAGTGCCCGAACCTGCACCTGCCGGGAAACCTGAAACCGGACAGGATGCAAAAAAGACCGAATCTGCTGCACCCTCATCACCTTTCCAGACCGGCGGATTGAAGCCCGACGACGCCCGGAAGATTGTCGCTGCGCTGCGCAAGGAAGCTACCCAGGTGATCCCGGAGATGATCAACGGCATCTTCTCCTATATGGATACTGAACTTCTGGAACTCGCGAAAAACGCGAAGTCGAATGCAGAGCAAAGTGAATACTTTGCGGCAATGTCGACGCTTGAAAAAGCAAAGAAGCAGGTGGGGCAGGAATTTGGCAAAGAAATCCTGAACCAGTTTGACGAGCCGGGTGACCTTAACACGCTGCTGGAAGCCAGGCGAAAAGCCAGTGAAGAGCGCAAGGCGCAAATGCAGCAGCGTGTGAAGCTTTCACTGGTCAATACGGACGAATTCGAAGACTGGCTGGCGGTTGCGAACATCATCTCTCGCAGTGAGCGCATGTATGAAAAGTTCATGGATGAGCTCCTGCAGCGTATGGGTATGATCGTAGACAGCTGAGGCCATGCCGAGGCGAATCCCCTGGGCACAGCGGTGTTTACCCATGCCTTCGATGAGGCCATGCAAAAGGTTGACCTCAATAAGGAAATTCGACAGAAGATATATACCGGATACGACAACATCATCCTGCCCCTTTTTCGCAAGCTTTACATTGCGACAACCAAGCTGATGGAGGATTCGGGTCTTTTTCCTGACCTTGATGAAGACTACATCACACCTTCCGAGGTAACCAAGCCCAGGCAGGAGGAAAAGGAAGAGGTTGAGGAGCAGCCCGAGGAAGAACCGGAAGAGATCGAAGAAGATGAAGAAGAGGATGACGAGGACGATTACGAGGAAGAACAGCCTCGTCGTCGACGTCGCCGCCGTCGCGATGACTACGAAGAAGATGACTTTGATGAGCCACCTGCGCCACCCCAGCGTCGCCGGCGTACCGACGATGTTGGTGAGGCCATCCGCAATATCTACAGTTCTGTTCGGGAACTGATCGGCGCAAAAGGTGGTTTCGAAGAGGACTACGATGACGACGCGGACTTTTTTGAGGTCGAGGAAGTCCAGGACCTCCTGAGTACGCTTGAAGACGAGGTGCTCAACTCTCCGGGCCGTCGGATGCCGGTTCGCGAAAGGTTGCTGGACACGGCATCGCTGGTCGGCGGAAGACGAATCTCGCCGCGCACCATGCAGAATCTTGAAGTTGTCGAGAACCTGGTCGACACCATTGAAGAAGACTCGATGCTGACCGGCAGTTCAAAGGACTGGATCCGGCAGCTCGAACTGACCCTGGACAAAGTCGCGGCGGGGCAGGATGACTTCCTCAATGAAAAGAACCTGCATCGTTCTCTTGAGGTTGTAAACCAGCTGGCCCGCCAGGGTGGGGCAGAGTCGGGGAGCGCCAAGCGCGCGGTGGATGAAATCGTCCGTGAGATCAACACCAACTATGATGAAAACCCCGAGATCTTCGATCAGGCACTGACGAAGCTGCAACCGCTGGTTGAACGTCAGAACCGGGCGTTTACGGGCAATGTGCAGCGTACGGTTAAAGCGAGTGAAGGTCAGCAGACGCTGCTTAATGCGCAGCGTGCTGTCATTTCAGAGATGGACCAGCGCTACGCGGGTCGGGGATACCCGAGGTGCTTTACAAGCTCCTCATGCCAGGCTGGCGTAACCTGCTGGTAAATACACATCTCCGCGAAGGTTCAGACAGCGGGTCCTGGGAGAAACACGTTCAGGCCCTGGACCAGGTATTCCAGTACCTGGATGAAAACAGTGACCCAACGACATCACCGGACTACATGCCGCCGGAAGAGCTGCTGGGTCATATTGAGGAAGGCCTGGATTCCATATCCTATGAGCCGGGCCAGAGAATCCCCCTGATTAACTCGCTGCGCCAGGTCATATCGGGTGATGTGGCTGTTGGTGACATGCCTACGGTAGCCCTGAAACCCGACACCATTGCAGAAAATCTCGGGTTCGCTGACGTCACGGAGCAGGAGGCGGAACGACAGCGCCTGCGAGAGGCGAACGAGAGTGATAACCTCTGGCAGCGATGCTATGACCGTGCGCAGAGACTCCATGTTGGTGCGTGGGTTGAGTTCCTCAAGCAGGGTGAGATTTCGATTGTCGCCTGGGTCAATGACGAGGCTACCCGGTTCGTCTTCGTCAATCGCCGCGGTGTGAAAACACACGACATCTCCGTCGAAGAACTGGCAACTATGATTCACAGGGATGAAGTTCGTATCCTGGAAGAATCTGACATTCCGGTCACCGAACGAGCATCCCATCGCATGTTGCAGAACATGCATAACCAGCTGACCCACCAGGCAACCCACGATGACCTGACCGGGCTGCTGAACCGGAAAGAATTTGAACGCGAACTTGAGAAGGCGCTTGAAGCTGCAAAGCGTCTGGAAGAGACAAACCTTTGTGCTTACCTGGACCTTGATCAGTTCAAGGTGATTAACAATACCAGCGGTCACTCAGCCGGTGACCGTCTCCTGGTCAATATCGCGAAACTGCTTGAGAAGAACCTCGAGCAGGCAGATGCCAGGGTCGCACGGCTCGGGGGTGATGAGTTTGGCATCCTGGTAAACCGCTGCGACCAGGAAACAGGTCTGGCGCTGATGCGGAAGATCAGTGAACAAGTGAAGGCCATGCGATTTGAGTGGGAAGACGACGTCTATTCACTGACGACCAGTTGCGGCATGTACTTCATACACCAGGAAACCGACAGCGTTGCCCGGATCATGCGCAGTGCTGACGCTGCGTGTATTGCCGCGAAGGAAGCGGGTCGTGATCGAATCCATGAATACAAGGAAGATGATACCGAGATGGAGCATCGCCTGGATATCATGGAGT